>QNVD01000253.1 GCA_004347925.1 Hadesarchaea archaeon | reverse complement strand
GAGGGGGCAGAGGCTGGCGGGGGTGGGGGAGGAGGACACGGTGCTGATCCTGGGCAGCGGGGTCTCGGGCCTGCTCCACCTCCAGCTGGCCAAGCTCAGGGGCGCCGACACCGTGCTGGTCTCGGACGTTCAGGACTACAGGCTGGAGGCGGCCAAGCGCTTCGGGGCCGACTTCGCCCTCAGGGCGGGGGAGAACCTGCCCGAGAGGGTGGAGGAGGTGCTGGGGAGAAGGGCGGATCGGGTCATCGTCTGCACGGGCGCCCCCTCCGCGGCGGAGCAGGCCCTGGAGTGCGTGGACAGGGGGGGAACCGTCCTCCTCTTCGCCGTTCCCCCTCCAGGGGTCCCCCTACCCCTCAGGCCCGCGGAGATCTGGAGGGACGAGGTGAGGGTGATGACCTCCTACGGGGCCGCGCCGGGGGACCTGGAGAGGGCCCTGGACCTCCTGCGGAGGGGGAGGATGAGGGTGAAGGAGATGATCACCCACAGGCTGGGGCTGGGGGAGATAGCCCTGGGCTTCAGGCTGGTGGCCGAGGCGGGGGAGTCCCTGAAGGTGGTGGTGGAGCCCCAAAGGTAGGTGGCGCGATGTTCCTGAGGGTGGAGCCGGAGGTGGAGGAGAGGTTTCCCGGAATAGGGGCCCTGAAGGTGGAGGTGGAGGGGGTGAGGGTGGAGGGGAGGAACCCGGAGGTGGAGAGGCTGAAGGAGGAGACGGTGAGGAGGGTGAGGGGGAGGTACGACCTCCTCTCCCTGAAGGAGGTGAGGGCCATCAGGGCCTACCGGGACTTCATGTGGAGGCTGGGGATAGACCCCACCAAGACACGGCCCTCCGCGGAGGCCCTGATCAGGAGGATCCTGATGGGCAAGCCCTTCCCCACCATCAACACCCTGGTGGACCTCTACAACGTGGTCTCCGTCCGCTTCCTGATCTCCATAGGGGCCTTCGACCTGGACAGGCTGGAGGGGGAGCCCCTCCTGAGGTTCGCGAGGGAGGGGGAGGAGTTCCTGGGGATAGGGATGGAGAGGCCCCTCAGGCTGGGGGGAGAGGTGGTGGTGGCGGACGGGAGGAAGGTGGTGGCCATCTACCCCTACCGGGACTCGGAGCTCACCAAGGTCACGGAGGGGACGGGCAGGGTGCTCTTCCTCCTGTGCGGGGTCCCGGGCATAGAGAGGGAGACCCTGAGGAAGGCCGGGGAGGAGCTGGAGAGGCTCGTGAGGGAGCACTGCGGGGTGAAGGGATGATCCTCAGGACGGAGGTGCTCTTCGGAAGGCTCAGGGAGACCCTGGGAAGGCTGGGACTGGAGGGGAGGGGGCTGCTCTGCTGCAGGAGGGGGATGGACACGGGATGGGCGGGGGGGATGGAGGTGCTGAGGATCTCCCCCGAGCCCTCGCTGGAGGAGGTGGAGGGGTACTGGGAGGGGCTGAGGGGGAAGGAGTTCGACTACGTGCTGGCGGTGGGAGGAGGGAGCGTGCTGGATGTGGCCAAGGTGCTGGCCGCCCTGATGGAGAACCCCGGGAGGGTGAGGGACTTCTTCGGGGTGGAGAAGATCCCCCGCAGGATGAGGAGGCTCATCGCCGTCCCCACCACCCACGGGACGGGGAGCGAGGTGACCAAGTACTCCGTCATAAGGGTGGGGGAGGAGAAGTGGTCCATCGTCTCGGAGAACCTCTGCCCCCACGTGGCCATCCTGGACGAGGAGCTGATGAGGGGCCTGCCCAGGGAGCTCACCCTGCAGACCTCCATGGACGCCCTCTGCCACCTGGTGGAGGCCTACCTCACCAGGTTCTGCGATCCCATGGTGGACCTGCTCTGCGAGCAGGGGATAAGGCTCTTCCTGGAGGGTCTGGAGGAGGCGGTGGAGGACAGGCCTGAGGGCAGGAGGAAGATGATGCTCTGCTCCCTGCTGGGGGGGATCGCCATCACCAACGCCCAGGCCTCGCTGGTGCACGCCCTGAGCCACGTGCTGGGGGGGAAGTACCGCATCCCGCACGGGGAGGCCAACTCCCTCTTCCTGCCCGCCTTCCTGGAGTTCTACTCCGGGGAGAGGAAGCTGGAGGAGCTGGAGGGCAGGCTGGGGAGGAGGCTGAGGGAGGAGGTGGAGGGAATAAGGGAGAGGCACGGGATGAGGAGGCTCTCCGACTTCGTGGGGGAGAAGGAGGCGCTGGAGGTAGCGGAGAGGGCCTACCGGAACCGGAGGCTGGTGGAGGGGAACCTCAGGAGGGTGGAGCTGGAGGATCTCAGGAGGATGGTGCTCCGCTCCCTCTGACCTTCACCCCCACGAAGAAGAGGTCCTCACCCTCCTCTCCCTCCTCCACCACCCTCAGCCCCGCCTCCTCCATCCATCCCCTCACCTCCCTCCCCTGCTTCTTCCTGAGGGTGCTCACCACCACCCTTCCCCCCTCCCTAACCACCCTCGCCATCTCCCTCAGGGCCTGAGGGGGATGGGGGAGGTTCTGGAGGACGGTGACGGAGAGGACCGCCTCGAACACCCCCTCCCGGAAGGGCAGGTGCTCGGCATCGGCCAGAACCAGCGGAGCGCCCGGGTTCCTCCTCCTGGCCCTCCTGAGCATGCCCGGGGAGAGGTCCAGCCCCACCGCCCCTTTCCCCAGCTCCCTCAGGAGGAGGCCGGTGCCGCACCCCACGTCCAGCACCCTTCCCCCCCGGGGGAGATGGGGGAGGAGCCTTAGGTACTTCCCCCGCTGGATCCCGGAGTACCTCCTGTCGTAGCGGGAGGAGGTGAGATCGTAGAGGAGGGAGAGCTCCCTCTTGCGCTCCATCCAAGGTTTTTAGCCGCCTCCCCTAAAACCGGTAGCGATGAGGGAGAGGCTGGAGGGGCTGAGGAGGGAGCTGGAGGAGAGGGGGCTGGGGGCCTGCCTGGTGCTCAGGCACCAGCGCTACTTCTCCGGCACCTCCGCGGGAGCGGCCGTCCTGGTCCGCACCGAGGGGGAATCCCTGCTCTTCTGCTCCAGGATGGAGCTGGGGAGGGCCAGGAGGGAAAGCCCCCTCCCACCCGTCCCCTACGATCCGATGAGGGGGGAGGAGCTCTGGGAGGTGGTGGGGAGGGAGGTGAGGGGGGAGAGGAGGCTGGCCTACGACGAGGCCTCCCCCTCCCTGCTGGGGAAGCTCAGGAGGGAGGGGATCCGCCCGCTGAAGCTCAGGGGCTTCTTCGAGGAGCTCTGCGAGAGCAAAACGGAGAGGGAGATAGGATGGATGAGGAAGGCCGCGGAGATGGCCCTCAGGGGAATGCGCTGCGCCTCCGAGCTGATGGAGGTGGGCAGGAGCGAGAGGGAGATAGCGGCCGAGGTGGAGTACGAGATGAGGAGGGCGGGGTCGGAGGGAACCCCCTTCACCACCATCGTGGCCTCGGGTGAGAACTCCCTCCTCCCCCACGCCACCTCCACCGGGAAGAGGCTGAGGAGGGGGGAGCTGGTGGTGGTGGACCTGGGGGCCACCCACAGGGGGTACTGCTCGGACCTCACCAGGACCTTCGCCCTCCATCCCTCACCCAAGCAGGAGAGGCTGCTGAGGGCCGTGAGGGAGGCCCAGCTCTCGGCCCTGGAGAGGGTGAGGGCGGGGAGGAGGGCGGGGGAGGTGGAGGAGGCGGCCGAGGAGAGGCTGAGGAGGGAGGGGTACGGGAGGTACCTGCTGCACGGAGTGGGGCACGGGGTGGGGCTGGAGGTGCACGAGCCCCCCAGCCTTGGACCGGGGTCCAGGGACCTCCTGAGGGAGAACGCGGTGATCACCCTGGAGCCCGGGGCCTACGTTCCCGGGGTGGGGGGGGCAAGGTGGGAGGACATGGTGGTGGTGAGGAGGGAGGGAGGGGTCCTCCTCTCGGGAGGGTTATAAATCCGCGGAGGGAAACGGCGTCCGGTGAGGGCATGAGGGAGGAGGACACCTTCGGCGAGTGGTTCAACCGCCTCCTGCTGGAGGCGGAGATCATGGACCCCAGGTACCCGGTCAAGGGGCTCTGCGTCTGGCTGCCCTACGGCATGGAGCTGAGGAACAGGGTCCTTTCCGTGATCAGGGGGCTGCTGCAGGAAACCGGGCACAGGGAGGTCCTCTTCCCCCTCCTCATCCCGGAGGACGCCTTCAGGAAGGAGGGGGAGCACATCAGGGGCTTCGAGGACCAGGTCTACTGGGTGACCAGGGGAGGGGGGGAGGAGCTGGACGTGAAGCTGGTGCTGAGGCCCACCAGCGAGACCAGCATGTACCCCATGTTCTCCCTCTGGATCCGCTCCCACACCGACCTCCCCCTCAAGGTCTTCCAGGTGGTGAGCGTGTTCAGGTACGAGACCAAGATGACCAAGCCCATGATCAGGATGAGGGAGGTCACCACCTTCAAGGAGGCCCACACCGTCCACTCCAGCAGGGAGGAGGCGGAGGCCCAGGTGAGGGAGGCGATCTCCCTCTACTCCAGGTTCTTCGACAGGCTCTGCCTGCCCTACCTGGTGAGCCGCAGGCCCAGGTGGGACACCTTCGCAGGGGCCGAGTACTCCGTAGCCTTCGACACCCTCCTGCCCGACGGGAAGATGCTGCAGATAGGGACGGTCCACTACCTGGGCCAGAACTTCTCCAGGGTCTTCGACATAAGGTTCCAGAGGCCCGACGGCACGCACGAGTACGCCTACCAGACCTGCTACGGGATCTCGGAGAGGGTGGTGGCCGCCACGCTGGTGCTGCACGCGGACGAGGTGGGCCCCTGCCTGCCCCCCAGCCTGGCCCCCATCCAGGTGGTGATCGTCCCCATCCCCTTCAAGGAGGAGAGGGAGCCCGAGGCCTACTCCGAGGAGGTGAGGAGGAGGCTGGAGGAGAGGGGCTTCAGGGTGGTGCTGGACCGGAGGAACCTCAGGCCGGGGAACAAGTTCTACTACTGGGAGAGGAGGGGGGTGCCCCTGAGGCTGGAGGTGGGGCCCAGGGAGAGCTCCTCCCGGACCGTGACGCTGGTGAGGAGGGACCGGAGGGAGAGGAGGGAGGTACCGCTGGAGGGGCTACCCGAGGTCCTCTCCCAGACCGTGAGGGAGATGGAGGAGGAGATGAGGGAGAGGGCCTGGAGGAGGATGGAGGAGAGGATCAGGAGGGTCTCCACCCTCCAGGAGGCCGGGAGGGCGGCGGGGGAGGGTGGGGCGGTGAGGATCCCCCTGTGCGGGGAGGAGTGCGCCCGGAGGGCGGAGGAGGAAACGGGCCTGCAGGTGCTGGGGGAGGAGCTGGAGGGGGAAGGGGGAAACTGCGCGGTCTGCGGTAAGCCGGGAAGGAGCTTTTTGATGGGGAAGAGCTACTGAGCCGAGGCCTTGATCTCGGCCTCAGAGGGGAAGCCCACGGGCCCCTTGTACCTCACCTTCAGGCCCGCCGCGGCGTTGGCGAACCTGAGGGAGCGCTCCACCTCCCCCGTCTCCAGGTACTTGGCCAGGAAGACCGCCCCGAAGACGTCACCCGCCCCGGTGGGATCCTGCGCCTGAACCTTCAGCCCCTCCACGCTGAGGGTCCTGCCCCCGTGGTAGGCCAGACACCCCTTCTCCCCCAGGGTCACGATGGCCAGCTTCACCCCCACCCTCTTGAGGAGCTCCAGCATCTCCTTGGGGGTCTTCTTCAGGCCCTCCACCTCCTCCCTCCCCACCTTCACCACGTCCGCGTGCCTCAGGAACTCCTGGAGGTTCTCCGGCATCCTGATCCTGACCTTCCCCCCCTTCTCCACCTCCCTGAAGAGCCCCTGGGGATCCAGCATCACGGTGCAGTCGGAGCGCCTGAGGCTCCGGAGGAGCTCGGGGGTCACCTCGTCCACCACCGGGGAAACATAAAAGCCCCTGGCCCCCCTGTAGCTCTCCGGCAGATCGTCGGGAGAGAGGGGAGGGGCCCTGTACCGGCACCTCTGCTCCCTTCTGCCCTTCCTGTCGTAAACGTTCTCGAAGGTGGTGGTGTGCTCCCCCGCCACCTTGATCCCCTCCGTGTCCATCCCGAAGGCGCGGTAGAGGGGTGGGAACCTCTCGGGGAGGTCCCTTCCCACCTTGGAGATCACCCCCACCTCCCTTCCCAGGGCCCTCAGGGCCAGTCCCCCGTACGTGGGGGCTCCCCCCAGGATGTTCTCGATCACGCCCCAGGGGAAGACGTTCACGTCGATGGCCACGTGCCCCACCACCACCAGCTCGGGCTCGGGTCCCATCATCCCTTCCCCCTTATGAAGTCCTCCACCGCCTTCCTGGCCACCCCATCCGGCATCTGGACGGGGGGGTGCTTGAAGAAGTAGGCGGAGACCCCCAGCAGCGGCCCCGCGATCTTCCTGTCCATAGCTATCTTCACCGCCCTGATGGCATCGATGACCACCCCGGCGCTGTTGGGCGAGTCCTCCACCGAGAGCTTCACGTCTATGGTGAGGGGGATGTCCCCGAACTTCCTGCCCCTTATGAAGATGTAGCAGATCTTGTTGTCCTTCAGGAAGGGAACGTAGTCGCTGGGTCCTATGCGAAGGGGAACCTCGTAGGGCACCTGGCTGGAGACGGCCTCGGTCTTGCTTATCCTCTTGGAGCTGAGCCTCTCCTCCTCCAGCATGTTGAGGAAGTCCGTGTTCCCCCCTATGTTCAGCTGGTAGCTCTCCTCCACCTTCACCCCCCTGTCCACCAGGAGCTTCACCAGGGTGCGGTGGAGGATGGTGGCCCCCACCTGCGACTTCACGTCGTCCCCCGCGCAGGGCAGGCCGGCCTCCTGGAACCTCTTGGCCCACTCCTTGTCCGAGACGATGAACTCGGGGATGCAGTTCACGAACCCGCAGCCGGCCTTCAGGGCGGCCTCGGCGTAGAACCTGGAGGCCCTGTAGCTCCCCACCGGGAGGTAGTTGATCAGGATGTCCGCCCCCGAGTCCTTGAGCACCTTAACCACGTCCACGGGCTTGGGCTTGGGGCGGTGGGGTATCACGGGGGTGAGGTACTTGCCCAGGCCGTCCAGCAGCGGCCCCTCCATGACCTCCACCCCCAGCTTGGGCACGTCGCAGAACTTGGCGGTGCAGTTGGGAGGGGTGAAGATGGCCTCGGAGAGGTCCTTCCCTATCTTGTTCAGGTCCACGTCGAAGGCGGCCACGAACTTTATGTCCCTGATGTGGTACTCCCCGAACCTGACGTGCATCAGGCCCGGCACGGACTCCTCATCCCTGGCGTTCTTGTAGTACTCCACCCCCTGAACCAGGGAGGAGGCGCAGTTCCCCACCCCGGCGATGGCCACGCGGATGGTTCCCATGCTACCTTCGCTTTTACTCTCCCTCCCTTAAAAATGTGCTTCACTTCCTGTCATATTTAACCCTCGGAAAACCTTTATTAGACCCCCCTTAGAGGGTGAAAGGGGGGTAATTGTGAAGAGATTAAAGCGCAAGACCACCGTGGAGATGCTCTGGCCCTACGTCCTCAACCTCCTCAGGGAGAGGCCCATGTACGCCTACGAGCTCAGGGATGCCATCAACGAGAAGTTCGGGTTCAGGCCCCCGATGGTCTCCTGCTACCTGGTCCTCAACAAGCTGGAGAAGCAGGGATACACCTCCTCCGAGTGGAAGGACCAGAGGGGGAGGCCCGCCAGGAAGTACTACAAGATCACCCCCAAGGGGATGGAGCTCTTCAAGCAGGTGGGGAGCTACTTCAGGGAGCTGGCGGAGAAGCTCTCCGCGTAGCAAGCCTGCCCCTGGCCACCGCCATTCTCTGCAGGACGGTCAGGTGGGAGAGGATGGCCACCAGCACCACGGCGTAGTTGGTGAACCCCAGCAACGAGCCCAGCCCCAGCAGCAGGAGCCTCTCCCCCCTC
>QNVD01000252.1 GCA_004347925.1 Hadesarchaea archaeon | reverse complement strand
GGCCCTCATCGTGGCCTCGGCGGGGCTGAAGGTGGGGGCGGTGGGCAGCCAGCTCTTCTCCATGACCGTGGTCACCGTCTTCATCACCTCCCTCCTCACTCCCCCCCTGCTCAAGCTGGTCTTCGAGAGGGGACCGCGCGCCGGGTATTTTACCCGGCGGGTGAAGGAGTGAATCGATGATCCGCCTCACCGGCTCCGTCGTCTTCCAGTACTTCTACGACTGCGGGGGGGAGGTGAACCTCTCCCTGATCCCCGCGGAGAAGCTGGGGCTGGTGGAGCAGAGGCCGCGCAGGAGGATGAGGATCCTGGCCCCCAGGTACGAGCACCTGGGCCTCATCCCCCTGATGGGGAAGCTGGGGGAGGTGGAGGTGGACGGGCACAGGATGGAGGTGGAGGCCAAGATCTTCCCGGTGGGGGCCATAGAGATCTCCCTCATCCTCAGGTTCGAGAAAGCCGATGTGGACTCGGTGGTAGGGCTGGTGGGAATGGAGGAGAGGAAGGTGAAGAGCGGGGGGGAGGAGACGAGGCTGGAGGAGATAGCCAAGAGGTACTTCGAGAACCTCAGGAAGAAGATCAGGAGGGCCATCGTCCTCCCTTACCAGGAGTTCGAGAGGCCCGAGACCTACACCCTCATCCTTCTCTCCGGATCCGATCCCCCCCTCTCCGCCTCCGACTTCCTGACCAAGTTCAGGAAGCACACGGCCGGGCTTCTGCGGGGGGAGGTGGAGTGGAGGTCCCTGAGCCGGAAGGAGGTGGATGATGCCCTCAGGGCCTTCCTGAGCTACTCCAACAAGGACGTGCTCTTCGTGGACTGGTACTCCGCCCTGATCTACGAGCAGGAGGGATACGTGGACGACTACGTGAGGATGATAGAGCTGGCCAAGATACAGCTGCTGGAGCTCAAGACCTACGATTCCATCCTGGACCTCGAAACGGAGAAGGCCTACAACGCCCTGAGGGCGGCCTTCCCCACCAAGATGGGGGTGAGGTGGAGGAGCCGGTCCTACAGGGAGCTCATGAAAACCGCCAGCGAGCTGGCCGAGCTGAGGGTGGAGATCATGGAGTACGTGGGGGATCTGAGGAACATCCTGAAGTACACGGGGGAGTGGTACCTGGGGAAGATCTACCGCCTGGCGAGCGAGCGGTTCAGGATCTCGGACTGGCTCTCCCTGGTGGACAAGAAGCTGGACCAGCTGCAGGAGCTCTACGCCATGACCATGGAGAGGGTGGACGCCCAGCACGCCGCCTCCATGGAGTTCCTCTCCGTCCTCCTCATAGCGGCGATCGTCCTCCTGGAAGTGATGATGATCATTCTTCTCAAATAGTACCTCTTCCCAGTCTAAACGGGCCCGTGGTCCAGCGGTAGGACGCCACGCTTACAACGTGGAGGTCCTGGGTTCGAATCCCAGCGGGCCCACCACTCTCAGGACCCCCCCAACCTACAAATAAAGGACCGCTGAAGGGGGAAGTGGATGAGGCTAACCGTCTTCGGGGGAGCTGGGGAGGTGGGGGGAAACCAGATCCTGCTGGAGGGCAGGGAGACCAAGATCCTTCTAGACTTCGGGAGGAGCTTCTCGAGGGAGGCGAGCTACTTCTCCGATCCCTACCTCACCGCGAGGAGCGGAGAGCAGCTCCACTCCCTTGGCCTCCTCCCGGACCTCCCCGGTCTCTACCCCTGGGACGGGAGGGAGCCTGAGGTCTCCGGCGTCCTGCTCTCCCACGCCCACCTGGACCACATGGACTACGTCAGGTACCTCAAGCCCGAGATCCCCCTCTACGTGGGGGAGGGAACCTGGAGGATCATCCTGGCCAGGGAAGTCACCTCCCTGCGACCCCAGGAAAGGCTCGCCGAGTTCCTGGAGGTGGCTGGCCCGCTCCACCAGTGCTTCCGGTCCTCCAGGGGCCTGGGAAACCTAGTCACCTTCAGGACCGGCAGGAGGCTCAGGATAGATGAGTTTGAGATCAAGCCGGTGCACGTGGATCACTCCATCCCCGCCGCCTACGGATTCGTGATCGACGGGCCGGAGGGAAGGGTGGTCTACACGGGGGACTTCCGCTTCCACGGCCACCTCCCCGGCATGACGGAGGACTTCCTCAGGGAGGCGGAGAAGCCTGACCTCCTCATCATGGAGGGAACCAACGTGCTGGAGTCCAGGCCCTCCAGCGAGGGTGAGGTTAAGGAGAAGATAGGGGGGCTCGTGTCCAGGGCCAGGGGGCTGGTGGCGGCCAGCTTCTCCAGCGTGGACGTGGACCGGCTCCGGACCTTTTTCGAGGTGGCCATGGAAACGGGGAGGGAATTCGTCATCTCCAGAAGGCAGGCGGCCCTGATGGACTTCCTGAGACCCGAGATAGAGGGGGGCCTCCTGCGCTTCCCCTTCAAGCTGGGGGACCCGGGGGTGAGGATCTACGGCAGGGAGAAAAAGATCCTTTACCACTGGGAGAAGAAGCTCCTGGGCTATCAGAACGTGGACAGCTCCTGGGTCTCGGAGAACCAGGAGAGGGTCCTGCTCTTCTCCACCTACTACGACATGCTGGAGCTTCTGGAGATCGAGCCCAGGCCCGGATCCCTCTTCCTCTACTCCGAGAGCGAACCCTGGGATGAGGAGGGGGAGATAGAGTTCGGGAAGCTGGCGAACTGGCTCGAGCACCTCGGCCTTCCCATGTTCCACGTCCACGCCTCGGGCCACGCCAGCTCGCTGGAGCTGAAGGAGGTGGTGGAGAGGCTCGAGCCGAGGAAGGTGGTCATGGTCCACTCCGAGAGGCCGGGGCTCTTCAGNAGGTTCCTGGGGAACGAAAGGATAACCTGCCCCGAGAGGGGAAAAGCCCTGGAGCTGACCTGAGGGTCAGGTCCCCCCTTCCCCCGCGCCGGTCAGGGCCCTCACCAGCCTCTTGACCGTCTCGTCGCTTCCCCCCTTTCCGGAGAACCCGTAGGGGGGTCCGGCCTTCCCCACCAGCACCTCCGCCAGGGACTGAATGGCCTCCGAGGCCCTGCACTCCGGATCGTAGATCACCACGGGCACCCCCTCCCTCTCCGCCTCCTGCACCCTGGCATCCTCGGGTACCTCGGCTAGGATGGGAACTGCCCCGAGCGTCTTCCCCATGAACTCCTCCACCTCGGCGGTGGAGAGGTCCGCCCCCCTGCCCACCCTGTTAACCACCACCCCCCTGGTCCAGGACCCCAGCAAGTTGGCCAGCCTCACCGTTTTGTAGCAGTCCACCAGGCTGGTGTAGGTGGGGTTGCACACGGCTATCATCTCCCTGGCCGCCGCCAGGGACAGGATGGTGGCGTCCTGAATGCCCGCCGGGGCATCGATGAGCAGGAACTCCGACTGCTCCAGGATCTCCCTCACCACCTCCTCCACCCTTTCCGGCCTGACCCTGAAGAGGGCCTCATGAACCTCCTCGAAGCGGAAGCCGGTGGGTATCACGTTTATACCGTAGTTGTGGTGGAGGGCCTCCTCCAGCTTGGCCTTCCCCAGGAGGACGTCCAGGAGGTTCGTCCTGAACTTCGTGAGCCCCATCACGATGGAGAGGTTGGCCATGGCCAGGTCCCCGTCCAGGATGGTGACCTTCTTCCCCAGCGCTCCCAAGGCCACCCCCAGGTTGGCCGTCATGGTGGTCTTACCCGTGCCCCCCTTCCCGGAGGCTATGGCGATGGACCGGTGCAGGTTCTTCCTCCCCACCTTACCCCCGGAGAGGTTGAGGGGAAGGAGTTTATAAAGGGGCTACCCCCAGCCGCTCCCCCTCCCCAGGTACTCCCTCACGGGACCGAAGAGCTCGATCAGGCCCTCAGCCACCGCCGGCTTTAGGTCGGCGGGGTGGAGCTCACCCTCCCTGTACCTCCTCTTGAGCTCCTCCGCCTCCTTCAGGAAGACCGTGCCCCCGTGCTTCTCCGCCCTCCTCACCTCCAGCCCCCCCAGCAGGGGAAGGAGGAGGTGCTCGCTGTACTCCACGATGGGGTTCCCCTCCACCTGCCTGGGGGGGCAGAAGGCCTTCTGGATCTTCTTCCTTATCTGCTCGGGGGGATCGTCCACCGCTATGAAGTTTCCCTTGGAGGAGGACATCTTGGCATCCCCGTCCAGACCGTGCAGGAGGGGCATGTGCACGCAAACCGGCTTGCGGTAGCCCAGCTTCTCCAGCTTCTCCCGGGCGATCATGTGAACCTTCCTCTGGTCCTCCCCTCCCACCGCCACCTGAGCGCCCAGGTGGGCTATGTCCACCGCCTGCATCAGGGGGTAGAGGACCTGGGCCACATCGGGGTCCTCCTCCTTCCTAGCGATCTCCGCCATGGCCCTCCTGGCCCTCAGGAGGGTGGTGTCCGTGGACATCCTGAGCACATCCATCATGTACTCCCTGGTGAGCTGGAACTCCGAGCCCAGCCTGTACTCCGTCCTGCCGGGATCCAGGCCCATCCCTATGAAGCACTCCCGATTGTACTCGGTGATCCTCCTTATCTCCTCCAAGGTCCCCTTGTGGTTCAGGTAGGCGTGGAGGTCCGCCAGGAGCACTATCACCCTGGCCCCCTCCCTCTGGAAGTCCAGCAGCTTGAAGGCCGTCAGGGCGTGCCCGCAGTGGATCCTCCCGGAGGGCTCGTACCCGCAGTAAACGGTGGGCTTCCCCTTCATCACCTCCCTCAGCTCCTCCTCCGTCACCACCTCCGAGGCCCCCCTCCTCACCCTCTCGTAGGCCTCCATCACCACCCTTCCCACCCCACGGGTAAAAAACTGGACCCTAATCCCCCTTCCCGCCGTCCATGGCCCAGGAGAACTTCTTCTGCAGGGACTTGGAGTAGATCTTCTCCACCCCCAGGCCCACCTCCCTCGCCCAAGAGAGGTAAACCCTGGGGTCTATGTAGGAGTTGAGGGAGGTGCCCAGGTTGAAGTCCCTTATCTCGCGCTCCAGCTCCAGCCTCAGCTTGAGCTCCCTTATTCTCTCCTTCAGCTTCCTTATCCTCTCCACCTTCCTCCTCCCGGGCTTCCTCCTCACCTCCTTCAACCTCTCCTCCAGGAGCCTTATCCTCTCTCTCATCCTCTCCACCTTCCTCCTCCACCCCTGCGGAACCTTCCTCTTGTGGTTGAGCTCCTCGGCCGCCCTCAGGTTGGCCCTCTTGGCCGCGTACCTCTTTTCAGCCTCCGTCCCCTCCTTCCCCACCCCGCTCCTCCTCAGCTCCTCCTCCACCACCTTGGAGGCGTGGTAGGTGCGGAAGACCTTGGCCGTGAGCCCAGGCATGGCCTCCCCCAGGAAGGAGTTGACGTCCTCCGAGCTGATACCCGGGAAGAGCCTGTCCCCTCCCCTGCTGGCGAACTCCCTCAGGTTCCGGAGGACCTCCGGGAGGGGCTCCAAGCTCTTGGACCAGCGCACGTGATCCTTTCCCAGGAAGCTGAACCTCACCCTGCCCCCGTCGAACTTCAGGTGCTGCGGACCCAGGGTGGTGGCCCCCACCGTGTTCCTCTCCTCTCGGTCCCTCTCATCACCCACCCTCAGCTTGAGCTCATCGATCAGGTAGCACACCGTGGCCACCATCCTGCGCTTGGGATCGGGATCGGAGAGGCCCCTCCTTATGTGCTCCCTGACCTTTTCTATCCTCCTGCCCAGCGCCCTGGCGCGGTCGAACTTCTCCTTCTCCCTCTCCTGCTTGAGGGGGGAGGAGTCGGAGAGCCAAACGTACTTCATCTTGCCCGTCAGCTTGTCCCTCCACTTCGCTATCCAGAGGGCCTCCGGATCCCACTCCCTCCCCCCCCACCTCCTGCCCTCCGGGGCCTCGGGGGTGGGTGCCTCGGGGGAGAGGTTGAGGATGATGTCCTCGTACTCCACCCTGGGCTTCCACCTCCCCCTCTGGGGATGCTTTCCCCTCCCCACGAAAATGCAGGGGGGCTCCACCGTGTAGTTCTTCACCTCCACCTTCTCCCCGTCAATCCAGGCCGTTCCCCACCTTTCCCGGTTGGCCTCCCTCTGGCGCTTCCTCTCCTCCGCCAACCTCTTGCGCTCCTCCCTCGTCATCCCCTCCTTCCTCTTCCTCTCCCCCTCGAGGTACTCCAGCACGGGAGAAAAGTCGAAGTGCCCTAGCTCCGTGTCCCTGGGGATATTCAAGGCCCTGCTGAAATCCGTGAGAAAGTTCCTGACGAAAACTTTGTCCTCCCCCCTGCCCGCGAGGAGGTGCCTCCCGAAGGCCAGCGCCATCTCCTCTTGGGTGGGGTTCAGATCCACCCTCCTCCCCCTGTAGAAGATATGCAAACCCTTCGGCTCGTAGGGGGGAACCAGCACCCCGCGGTGAACCAAGGATTTGATCCTCATTCCTTCCTCCCGAGGAAGCCAAGGGGTCTAAAAGATTTACCTCCCCCTCTGTTTCCACTGGAGAACGTCCTCCCTCCACCTCTCGTACTGCTGTCTCCTAGAGGGGGTTCTGAACCCCCCCTCCAGCAACTCCATGAGCTCCACCACCTCCCTCTTCCTCCTGACCTCCCACCTGTAAAGCCCCCCGGCTCTCCTCACCTCCCCCAAGCCGGTCAGCTCCCTCAGCAGGAGCGGGACCTCCTTTTCCTTGTGGGTGAGAAAGAAAGCCGGATTCCTATAACTCACCCCCTTGGCAACCACCTTGTTGTGGGAGAAGCATCCCTTGGCCTCCAAGTACCCCAAAATCCATCCCCTTTCTTCCATGTTTGTTATATTCATTTCAAAAAGCGAGCATAAAAAGGGGAGAGGAGTTCCAGTGGAAATGCAGGGGTGTGGCCGAGGGATTTATTAGGGAAAGGGAGGAGAATAGATGTGGGAGCATGTTTGAGGGAGACTTTTTCGAAAGGATTCGAAAGATGGTAGAGGAGATGGAAAAGAAGACGGAGGAGAGGGCTTTGGAGGTGAGGGAAGCCGGCAAGGGGGCCCAGGTCAAGGTGAGGAGGAGGACCCCCCTTGAGACCAATCGAGAGGTCAAGGAAACGCTCGAGACCGAGTACGTGTACGTGGAGAGGCCCTGGGAGGTGCTCTTCTGCATGCGGGTTCCTGGAGTGAGCAGGGAGGGGGTGGAGGTGAGGAGGAGGGGAAGGGCGATGGAAATAGTGGCCAGGAGGGAGGACGGAAGGGCCTACTTCGGCACCTTCGAGCTACCCCCCAAGGCGGTCCCCGAGGAGCGCGTTCTGAAGCTGAGGGGGGGATTCTTGCTCCTGATAGTTCCCAAGAGGAGAAGGTCTTAGGAACCAGGGGTAGGAAAAATCCTCGTCAGACTGGAGCTAGAGCTAGGGGTGATAAGGGGAGGTTCAGGAAGATCCTCTCGGAGCTGAGGGCCCAGGAGCTCGGGATAGCGGAGAAGGATCCCAGCCTAGACCTGGAGGGGGTGGACACGGCCTGCAAAATAACCATCCTGGCCAACGCCGTGCTGGGCAGGGATGTCAAGCTGCGGGAGGTCAGAAGGGAGGGGATCCTGCGGGTTACCCCCGAGGTCATCCGCCTGGCGCACGAGGCGGGCTTCGCGGTGAAGCTGGTGGGAACAGCCAGCGACAGGGTGTTGGAGGTGGGTCCCAGGCTGGTTCCCCTCCACCACCCTCTGGCCGTGAGCGGAACCCTTAACGCCGTGACCTTCGAGCTTGACTTGGCCAGGGAAATAACCCTCACGGGCTTTGGTGCGGGGCCCCAGGAGACCTCCAGCTCCCTCCTCGGGGATCTGGTGGACATCCGCCAGAGCCTGGCGAGCGGGTAGCATGGTCTATTAATCCGCGGGGCTATAGAGGGTGATGAGTTCTTGGTTTGAGTACAGGTGCATAGAGTGCGGGGAGAGGAGGGATCCCCGCGAGAAGCTGTATGAGTGCCCTCGCTGCGGGGGACTGCTGGAGATAGAGCTGGACCTAGGGGAGGTCTTGGAGAGGCTCGACGGGAAAGGCT
>QNVD01000251.1 GCA_004347925.1 Hadesarchaea archaeon | reverse complement strand
GTGGGGGACAACGCCTTCTCCCACGAGTCGGGAATACACACCCACGGGGTGCTGAGGTTCCCGGGAACCTACGAGCCCCTCTCCCCCGAGCTGGTGGGGCAGAGGAGGAGGTTCATCTTCGGGAAGCACGTGGGGGCGGCGGCCATCCGCAGCGAGCTGCAGAGGCTGGGAATAAAGGCCTCGGAGGAGCAGATCAGGGAGATCTTCTCCCAGGTGAAGGCCCTGGGGGACAAGGGCAAGATGGTAACGGACGCGGAGTGGAGGGCCATCGTGGACTCGGTTCTGGGGCGCTCCTTCGAGGAGATAGTGAAGCTCCAGGAGCTCACGGTGGTGAGCGGGAACAGGGTGACCCCCACCGCCTCCGTGCGCCTTCAGGTGGACGGGAAGGAGTTCCTGAACTCGGGGGTGGGGGTGGGACCCGTGGACGCGGCCATCAACGCCATCAGGAAGGTGGTGGAGGGGATGTCCAACGTGAGGCTGCAGGAGTATCACGTGGATGCCATCTCGGGGGGGACCAACGCCGTGGTGAGCGTGGTGGTGAAGCTCACGGACGGCAGGAGGATCATAACGGCCAGGGGAACTTCCAGCGACATCATCATGGCGAGCGTTCAGGCCATGCTGGCGGGGGTGAACAGGTTCCTCTGGGACAGGAGGATGAAGAATGCCAGAAAAGGGAAATGAGGAGGGGAGGCTCCGCCTTCCCAGGGAGGGGGAGGTGCTTGGGGTGGTGGAGCAGATCGTGGGCTTCGACAGGCTCAGGGTCAGGTGCAGGGACGGCCATGTCAGGATATGCCGCATCCCCGGGAAGATGAAGAAGAGGGACTGGGTGAGGGTGGAGGATGTGGTGATAGTGGCCCCCTGGGAGGTGGAGGGGGACAGGAAGGGGGACCTCGTCTACCGGTACACCAGCACCGAGGTGGAATGGCTCAAGAAAAAGGGACTGTGGGAGTAAAGGTGTCTGAGGATTTCCAGGAGTTCCTGCGCAAGGGCGAGGGATGGAAGTACGAGAGGCTGGAGAAGGATTCGGAGATGAGGAAGGTGGTGGAGAGGGTCTTCGATGCCTCCACCCTTCTCACCCTCTACCACCTGATCAACCGGGGGACCCTGGATCGCTTCGGGGGAGCGGTGAGCACGGGGAAGGAGGCCCACGTCTTCAGGGCCCTCAACCCGGAGGGGGAGTATGTGGCGGTCAAGATCTACCGGGTGGCCACCTCCGACTTCAAGAACATGTACCGGTACCTGGTGGTGGATCCAAGGTTCAGGGGGATCCACAGGGACAGGCGACAGGTGGTTTACGCCTGGGCCTCCAGGGAGTACAAGAATCTGCAGAGGGCGGGGGAGGCGGGGGTGTCCTCCCCCAGGGCCATAGACTACGAGAAGAACGTGCTGGTGATGGAGTTCATGGGCGAGGAGGGCCTCCCCTACCCCAGGATGAAGGACTCCCCCCCCGCCGATCCCGAGAGGGTCTTCAGGAAGCTCCTCAAGGAAGTGAAGCTCCTCTACAGGGAGGCCAAGCTCGTGCACGCGGATTTGAGCGAGTACAACGTGCTCCTCTCCCCCGATCCCATCCTCATAGACTTCTCCCTGGGCACGGACGTTTCCAGTCCCATGGCGGAGGAGTTCCTCAGGAGGGATCTCTCCAACCTCTCCAACTTTTTCAGGAGGCAGGGGGTTTCCGTTCCCCCCCTGGCCGAGCTGCTGGAGGAGGTGAAGGGTGAGGGCTGAAGGCTCCCCGGAGGGAGGGGGTGCCCCCGAGGTCCTTAGGCTCCCGAAGGACAGGGTGGGGGTGGCCATCGGCAAGAAGGGCAGCGTGAAGAAGGAGATCGAGCGCAGGACGGGGGTGAGGCTGGTCTTCGACAGCGAGGAGGGGCTGGTGCAGATCTTTCCAGGGGAGGATCCCCTCTCCCTGCTGAGGGCCAGGGAGGTCCTGAGGGCCATAGGCAGGGGCTTCAGCCCGGAGAGGGCCTTCGCCCTCCTGGAGGAGGACCGCTACCTGGAGGTGATAGAGCTGGACGACTACGTGAACTCGGAGAAGGGCATGATCAGGCTCAGGGGCAGGGTCATAGGGGAGGAAGGCAAGGTCAGGAGGAACATAGAGGAGATGTCCGGGGCCAAGATTTCGGTCTACGGCAAGACAGTGGCCCTGATAGGCAGCCCGGAGGAGCTGAGGAGGGCCAGGAGGGCCGTGGAGATGCTTTTGGAGGGGGCGGAGCACTCCACGGTCTACAGGTTCCTGGAGAAGGCCAGGGCGGAGGGGAGGGAGAGGGGCTAATCCAGGAATTCCTGCTTCCTGAGCTTTTCCGGCAGGTAGTGCTCGGAGATGAAGGTTATGCCCTTGGAGGACAGGGCGGCCAGCTCCACCTTCGCCCCCATCTGCTTCATGAGCTTGAACTGCCTCTGCCACTCCTTGTTGTCCTTGAACCACTCGTACTTCGCGATCTGTTCCAGCCTCCTCAGGTCCACCTCTTCGAACTTTATGAAGTGCTTCTTCAGGTCGTACCTCTCCACATCGTCGGCCGTGAGTCCCAGGAACTTCGCCCCCGGGATGGCAAGCTGCTCGGAGATGTGGGCCAGTCCTATGGACCCGAACTTCAGAACGGAGTATATGTAGAACCCCCAGGGGTCGAAGTCGGTCAGGACGTATATCGGCAGGCCGTGCTCCAGATGCAGCCTCTGGAGGAGCCTCCTCACCCCCCTGGTGGCCTGCCCCTGGCTGCACATGATGACGCAGTTGAGACGCTCCCAAACCCTGTCCTCGTGCAGCCTCTCCCATTCCGCGGCCTTCTCCATGTAGAGAACGAACCTGGCCTTCACCTCCTTGAAGACTATCTCCTCCACGTTGCTGGGAATGGACCAGCCGCCGCTACCCAGCTTGGACCAGTCAACCACATCTCCCTTGTCCTCTATCACCACCTTCCCCGCCACCGATCCCATCTTGTTGGCGTTGAAGTGCAGCTTCTCCCTCGAGAGGTTGGTTATGAGCTCCAGGTCCTCGATGGCCTGGTTCGACTCCTCCTGCTCGTCCACCAGGTTTATGTCGGAGCCCGGGAGGGTGCGCTTCATCCTGTAGAAGGCCTCCCTCAGGCTGAGGTGCTTTCCCACCTCCTTGAGCTCCTTGCTGAGGGCCGCGGCCTCCACGGTCTGGACAAACTTCCTCACGTGTGCCACGTTGAAGAAGTAGCGCTTGGCCCTCTCGCTCCCCAGTTCCAGCATCCTGGTCTCGGGGTTGTACCTCACGTTCGAGAGGGAGCGTATGGGGACCTCCAGCGAGGGATTTTCTCCCCTCTCTATCTCCTGGAGGATCTTGGCGCCCAGGGCCTCCAGAGCCTCTATCACCTCATCCTTTCTCTTCATCCAACCTCCTCTCCAGCTGAGCCATGATCTCCTCCTTGGGCCTTCCCGTGAGCTTGCTCAGGGACTCGGCTAGCTCCGGCATGTACCTCTCGAAAAGGCCCATGCGTAGCTGCTTCTCCCTCAGCCGCTCCTTCCTGCTTATGTACTGGGAGAGCTCCCTGCCCGCGTCCTGCAGGGCCAGCTTGGCCTCCCTCATGATCTCGGGATAGCAGGCGAGGGCCTGCTTCCCCTCGCTGGTGAAGGGAACCCAGACGGAGACGAAGTGCAGGAGGATCACCATGGGAGCCTTGGGGAAGTCGTCCTGCGGAATCCCGTATCTCCTCCAGTCCACCTCCCGGATGGCCTGCGTGAAGGCGCAGTCCCCCTGATGGTACAGAAGGGGAACCCTGTTGGCGAACCTAAGGATCTGAACGGGTTCCTTCAGCTCTCCCCCGTAGGCGATCCCGCACTCGATCTGGAAGGGGTTTCCCCTGTAGACGGCCGGAGGCCTGGTGACGGCGACGTACTTCTCGGCCCTGAATTCCCTCTTCAGCCCCTCCAGCAGCATCTGCTCCCCCAGGGGGGAGAGGCAGTCCGTGGGGGGACCCATGAGCTTGGCCGACTGCATGGCTTTGTGGAGTCTGAGCACCTCCTCCCCGCTGAGCTTCTGGGGGTGCTGTCCAGGGTTCAGGGAGGCGAGGGAGCAGATCTCCAGGGCGGAGGTTCTCCCCACCCTGCAGAACTCCGTGGTGAGAAATCCCAAGAGCGTCTTGGCGGAGGTGTTCGAGAGCATCCTCCTGAGGAGCCCTAGCTCCACCCCGTGGGGGTGGGGCTTGATCTCCTTGGGCTGGCGGGGAAGCTCCTCCACCCGCCTCCTGTAGGTGAAAGAGGCTCCGTTGGGCCCCTTGAAGTGCAGGGTGGCGAAGGGGTTCACGATGGCCGTCTGCCTCAGGTACTCGGGAACGGACTGGGTGATTTTGTCCACGTACCTTCCCTCCACCTCCAGCTCCACCCTCACACCATGCCATCCCTTCGGGTTAGGCAGGGTTCGATGGGAGAGGACGATGGGTTCGTTCTTGGTCACATCGATCATCAGCTCGAACTCGTGGATGGGATCGTTCCCTCCCAGGCTCGAGAGGACCTTGGCCGGCTTTCCCGTGGTCAGCTGGGAGTAGAGGACGGCACCGTGGATCCCGATCCCCTGGATCCCCCTGCTCTGCCTGAGCCTGTGGAACTTGCTTCCCACGAGGAATTTCGCGAAGGCCACGGGGACCTTTGAGGACGGTATCCCCGGCCCGTTGTCCTCAACCATCACCTTGAACCGGCCCTCTGCCAGCTGCTGGATTTCCACCTTTATCTCGGGTAGAATCCCGGCCTCCTCCGCCGCGTCGGTGGAGTTCTCCACGGCCTCCTTCACCACGGTGAGCAGGGAGCGGGTGGGATTCTCGTACCCGAGCAGGTGCCGGTTCTTCTCGAAGAACTCCGCCACCGAGATTTCCCTTATCTTTTCCGCCAGCTCCTCCCCTTTCGCGGCCATACTTAATATTAGTGTTAACAATTTTTTTAATCTTGTCTCGGGACAGGCCCTCTTCCCGGCGGGTCGTGCTGTGAAGGCTCGGTGCGGGGTTGGAGCACCAGGGCCCGGGAGATGGGGACCAGTTAAGGCTTTATTCGGGCCTTCCATAGGAAAGATGCCGGGGAGTGCCGGGGTACTGCGCAAGCAGCCCGAAAGCTCAGCAGGTAGAGCGCTCGGCTGTTAAATCCGGCGTGGATGAAGAACGAGCCTCAAGAGCCAGGGACGACGCGCCGGATGCCGCGACCGAGCGGTCAGAGGTTCGAGTCCTCTCCCCGGCGCCACCCCTTTTATTTATCCCTCCAAGTTGTTTGATGAGGGTCCTCCTGCTCAGGGAGAGGGAGGTGGGGGAGCTCCTCTCCATGCGGGAGGTGATCGCCGCCGTGGAGGAGGCCTTCAGGCTGAAGGGGGAGGGAAAGACCCAGATGCCCCCCAAATCCTACGTTTTCTTCCCCAGGCACGGGGGGGACTTCAGGGTGATGCCCGCCTACCTGGAGGAGGGGGAGGAGGCGGGGGTGAAGGTGGTCAACGTTCACCCCGGCAATCCCGACAGGGGGCTTCCCACGGTGATGGCCACCATCCTCCTCCTCGATCCCTCCACCGGGGCCCCGCTGGCCTTCATGGGGGGAACCCTCATCACCAACCTCAGGACGGGAGCGGCGGGGGCGGTGGCGGCCAAGTACCTGGCCAGGAGGGACAGCAGGGTGGTGGGGATGGTGGGGGCGGGGGCCCAGGCCAGGGCCCAGCTCAGGGGTCTGAGGGAGGTGCTGGAGCTGGAGAGGGTGAAGGTGATTTCCGCTCATCCCGAGAGAACCAGGGAGTACGCGGAGGAGGTGAGGAGGGAGTACGGCCTGGAGGTGGAGGAGGTGAGGGGGATCAGGGAGGCGGTGGAGGGGAGCGATGTGGTGGTCACCACCACCCCCTCCCGGCAACCGCTGGTGAGGGAGGAGTGGGTCTCGGAGGGCACCCACCTGAACGCCATAGGGGCCGATGCCCCGGGCAAGCAGGAGCTGGACCCGGGGCTGCTGAGGAGGGCCAAGGTGGTGGTGGACGACGTGGAGCAGGCCGTGCACTCGGGGGAGATCAACGTCCCCCTCTCCTCGGGCCTCTTCAGGAGGGAGGACCTTTACGGGGAGCTGGGGGAGATCGTGGCGGGGAAGAAACCCGGCCGCACCTCCCCCCGGGAGATCACCCTCTTCGACTCCACGGGCCTGGCCCTTCAGGATGTGGCGGTGGCCTGGCTGGTCTACAGGAAGGCCCTGAGGCTGGGCAGGGGAGAGGAGATAGAGCTCTGACTACCTCCTCAGGCTCGTGTCCCTGGGGAGGATGGGTGAAATCTCCCTCTTCAGGGTCTCCAGGAAGGTGTCGAAGAGCTCCACGGGCACGGAGGCCCCCGCCGCCCCCTCGTGCCCTCCCCCCGATCCCCCTATCCTCTCCACGATCCCCCTGAGGAGCTCGTTCAGGTCGATCTTCACCCCGGCCTTCCTCCTCAGGCTCATGTCCACCTCCTTCTCCCCCCTCCTGGTGGCCAGCCCTATGTCCGCTCCCGTGACCCCTATGCAGTGGAAGGCGGCCTTGCTCAGGGAACCGGAGGGAAGGTCGAGCACCATGGCCAGGTTACCCTCCTTTATCACGTGCTTCTTCACGTACTCCCAGGTCTCCCACTCCCTCTTGGTGGCCTTGGTGGCCCTCTCCAGGATCTCCGGGATTTCCATGGGCGGGGTGTTTCTGGAGAGGTAGTCCACCACATCCCTCTTGTAGTGGTAGTCCCCCGGCACCTCCCCCAGCGCCTGGCTGAGCAGGCCAGCCTCCATGTAGATGGTGTGCCTGTTGTACCGGCTGAGGGCCTCCAGCACGAACCCGGTCTCCTCACAGTAGTCCCCTATGGCCCCCCAGAGGGCAACGCGGTCCAGGTCGGGATCCAGGTGGGGCTGGAAGAGCCTGAAGGTGAGCTCGGAGGTGCTGGCCCCTATCTCGTGCACCACCTGGCTGGCGGGGATGTCCTTCTTCAGGGTCCTGGGGGGGAGGGGGTGGTGGTCTATGTAGAGGACCTCCCCCCTGGAGGAGAGCTCCCCCATCCTCCTGAAGATGGCCTCCCTCTGGGTCTCGTTTATGGCTATGTCCAGGACGATGACGGTGCTGCCCTCCTCCGCCTCCTCCAGGTCCTTGAGCAGGGTAACCGGCCTGGTGAACCAAACCTCCGCCTTGGGGAAGCGGGCCTTGGCCAGGGCGGCGGAGCAAACCCCATCCGTGTCCCCGTGGGCCAGGATCCTGATGCCCATCCCCTCTCCTTGACTTCGGGAGATTTAACGTCCCCTGGGACCCCGGGACCAAGGGTTAAATCGAGAGGGCGACAAGAAGAGTTGGGCCCGTAGCTCAGCCAGGTTAGAGCGCCCGACGACCTCCTGGGTCGGGCGAAGCTCATAGCGCTGGCTGGGAGACCGGGTGGTCGGGCGTTCGAATCGCCCCGGGCCCACCAGGCTGGAGGCCTTATAGGGGGAAGAGGGAGCTTTCTCTGATGCCGGAGCGGGGGAAGGGCTTTTCCGCGGACTTGCACCTGCACTCCAGGTACTCGGGGGGAACCTCCTCCCTGATGGAGGTGGACCTCCTCTCCCAGCAGGCCTCCCTCAAGGGCCTCTCCCTGGTGGGGACGGGGGACATCCTGCACCCCCTCTGGAGGAGGGAGGTCAGGGAGAAGCTCAGGGAGGTGGAGGAGGGTACCCTGGAGCATCCCAGGTACGGGACCAGGTTCCTCCTAACCGGGGAGGTGGAGGACAACAGGAGGGTTCACCACCTCCTCCTCTTCCCCTCCTTTTCCGCCGTGGAGGAGCTGGCGGAGAGGTTTTCCTCCAAGTCGGAGGGGCTGGAGAGGGAGGGAAGGCCGCGCCTCCTCCTCTCCCCGGCGGAGGTGGCGGAGGCCGCCCTCTCGGCGGGGTGCCTGGTGGGGCCCGCTCACGCCTTCACCCCCTGGACCAGCCTCTACAAGGAGTTCGACAGCCTGAGGGAGGGCTACTCCG
>QNVD01000250.1 GCA_004347925.1 Hadesarchaea archaeon | reverse complement strand
GTGGCCACGGAGGTGATCAAGGCGGGGGGGAAGAGGAGGGGGGCCATGATGGGCATCCTGAGGGTGGACCATCCCGACATCCTGGAGTTCATCTCCGCCAAGAGGGAGGAGGGCAGGCTCACCAACTTCAACCTCTCGGTGGCGGTGACGGACGACTTCATGGAGAGGCTGCGGAGGGGTGAGGAGTACGAGCTCATCAACCCCAGGAACGGGGAGGTGGTGCGCAGGATCTCTGCCGCGGAGGTCTGGGAGGAGATGGTGGAGAACGCCTGGAGGGGGGGAGACCCGGGGCTCATCTTCATAGACGAGATCAACAGGCACAACCCCACCCCGGAGCTGGGGAGGATAGAGGCCACCAACCCCTGCCTCGCGGGGGATACCTGGGTGGTCACGGAGGAGGGGCCGGCGCAGGTGGAGCAGATCGTGGGGAGGGCGGTGAGGCTGCTGGTCAACGGCCGGTTCCATCCCACCTCCGAGGAGGGCTTCTTCTGCACGGGGGAGCGGGAGACCCTGGAGATCCGCACCCGGAGGGGCTTCCGCCTCACCGTCACCCCGGAGCACCCCCTGCGGGCGGTCACCCGCCTGACCCGCCGGGCGCTCGAGTCGGAATGGAAGCGGGCCGGAGACCTGAGGGTGGGGGACCGGGTTCTCCTGGGGGAGCACCGGGAGGCCGAGTGGAGGGGGCGAGGGACCTGGGAGGAGGGCTACTTGCTGGGGCTGCTGGTGGGAGGCGGGACCATCAGCCGGGGGGAGGCCGTCATCGCCCTCCGGGGGGAGGGGACCGGGCCGAAGGCGGTGCGCCGGAAGGTCGAGGAGATGGTCGCAGCCCTTCCCCAGCGGGCCGATTTCGGCGGCTTCACCCGTACAGGGGGGAGGAAGGGGTACCGCCTGCGGCTCAAAGCCCTTTACGACCTGGCCAGGAGCTACGGCCTCTCCGAGGGCTTCAAGGGGGTCTCGCCGGAGATGGAGCGGACCAGCAGCGACTTCCACGCCGGCTTCCTGCGGGGCCTCTTCGACACGGACGGGGCCGTGGTGGGAAACCGGGTGAGGGGGCTTTCGGTGCGTCTGGCCCATTCCGACCCTTCCCTGCTGAGGGCCGTCCAGAGGATGCTCCACCGGCTGGGAATCGTCTCCACCCTCTACGAGAACCGGAGGCGCGGGNGGACCTCCCGGCCGGAAGGGCGGGGGGGCAGGAGGGAGGTGAAGGCCCGGCATGAGCTGATCATCAGCAGGGAAAACGTGATCCGCTTCGCAAGGCGCGTGGGGTTCACGGACGAGGAGAAGGCCGCGCGGCTGCAGCGGGGGCTTACCGCCTACCGCAGGAGAATGGCCCGGGAGAGATTCGTGGACGAAATCGTGGCCATAGAGCCGCGCGGCAGGATCAGGGTTTACGACGCGAGGGTGCCTGGCGTCCACGCCTTCGACGCCAACGGCTTCTACGTCCACAACTGCGGGGAGCAGCCCCTCCTCCCCTACGAGTCCTGCAACCTGGGGAGCATCAACCTCTCCAGGATGGTGAGGGGGGGAGAGGTGGACTGGGAGAGGCTGGAGGAGGTCACCAGGATAGCGGTCAGATTCCTGGACAACGTGATAGAGGTGAACCGCTTCCCCCTCCCCCAGATAGAGAGGATGACCAAGACCACCAGGAAGATAGGGCTGGGGGTGATGGGGTTCGCCGACATGCTGATCAGGCTGGGCATCCCCTACGACTCCGAGGAGGCCCTCCTCACCGCGGAGAGGGTGATGGGCTTCATCTCCGAGAAGGCCAGGAGGGAGTCGGTGGAGCTGGGGGAGAGGAGGGGACCCTTCCCCCACTTCGAAAAAAGCATCTGGAAGGGGAGGTACCCCTCCCTGAGGAACGCCACCGTCACCACCATCGCCCCCACCGGCACCATCAGCATCATAGCCGGATGCTCCAGCGGGATAGAGCCCCTCTTCGCCCTCTCCTTCATCAGAAACGTGCTGGAGGGGACCAGGCTCTTCGAGGTGAACCCCCTGTTCGAGAGGGTGGCCAAGGAGAGGGGCTTCTACAGCACCTCCCTGCTGGAGAAGATCGCCAGGAGGGGGGGAAGCGTGCAGGGGCTGGAGGAGGTCCCCAGGGAGGTGAGGGAGGTGTTCAGGACCGCCTTCGACCTCTCCCCCGAGTGGCACGTCCGCATGCAGGCGGCCTTCCAGAAGCACGTGGACAACAGCGTGAGCAAGACCGTCAACCTCCCCGCGGAGGCCGGGAAGGAGGAGGTGAGGAGGGTTTTTGAGCTGGCCCACCGACTGAGGTGCAAGGGAGTCACGGTGTACCGCTACGGGAGCAGGGAGAGGCAGGTGCTCTACTTCTCGGAGCCCGGACACCTGGTGGCGGGGCCCGAGTACTCGGGGGGATGCCCCACCCCGGCCTGCGCCTTCTGACATGGGAGAGGTATACGTACTGACGGGGACGGGACCCGGGAAGACCACCGGCGCGCTGGGCCTGGCCCTGAGGGCGGTGGGGCAGGGGAGGAGGGTGGTCATCATCCAGTTCCTGAAGTGGTGGAAGAACACGGGGGAGTACAAGGTGAGGAGGAGGCTGGCCCCCCACTACGAGATCCACCAGTTCGGCAGGAGGGGGTGGAGGAGGAAGGAGGAGCTGGGGGAGAAGGACAGGGAGCTGGTGAAGAGGGGCCTGGAGTTCGCCAGGGAGGTGGCCAGGAGGAAGAGGCCCGACCTCCTCATCCTGGACGAGCTGAACCTGGCCCTGGCCTGGGGGATGGCGGACGTGGGGGAGGTGCTGAGGCTCCTGGACGAACTCCCGAAAAAAACGGATGTGGTGATCACGGGGAGGTACGCCCCCAGGGAGCTGGTGGAGAGGGCGGACGCGGTGGTGGAGGTGAGGGAGGTCAAGCTCCCCGAAAACCCCCGGGCCAAGAAGGGGATCCACTACTAGGAGGGGGGCTACTTCAGCAGGCCCAGTTCCTTCAGCTGCTTAACCAGGAGGTAGAGGACGCACGTGTTGGTCCTCACCTCCGAGGTCCTGGCCAGCTCCTCCAGGAGCTCCTTCAGGGTGGGTGGGAGGTAGACCACCAGTTTCTGGTTCTTGGGCTCCAGAAAAACCTCCTCGATCGAAACGGGCTGACGCCCCTGGGGCTTCCTGAACCTCATCACCTAGACTGGGGCCATCCCCATAAAATACCCTCCCCACTCACCCGTATCCATCTTAGGACACGTCCACGTTCCGGGCTGGATATTTACCGGGAAGAAGGAAAGGGGGAAACGTGGCCGAGGACTACCGCAGGTGGGAGAAACGGGTGAAGGGTGGGGCCGGACCTCCCCTGAGGACCTGCGGGATCGCGGCCCTCTGCCTCCTCCTCGCGGTCTCCCTGGGATGGCTCTGGCTCCGCGGCCAGGGGAAGGGGGTGCAGGCCCCGGAGCTGAGCAGGTTCTCCTCAGAGGCCGAATTCTCCGACTACCTCTCCCGCTCCCAGGAGTGGCTGGAGGGTTACTGGGGCATGGGTTACCCGCTGAAGGGGACCTCCCTCTCCCCCGCCCGGATCCTGGAAGAGGGGGCGGGGGGAGAGGGGGCCTCCAGGATCTCGGAGACCACAGTGCAGGTGAAGGGCATAGACGAACCGGACCTGGTAAAAACGGACGGTAGGTACCTGTACTTCTCCGGCTTCCGGGACACGAAGGTGATAAGGGCCTTTCCCCCTTCAGAGCTCTCGGTGGCCTCAACCCTGGGGAAGAGCGGGGAGCTCCTCCTCCTGGAGAACCTGCTGGTCCTCCTCTCCTCCGACGGAATCACCGGCTACGAGGTCTCCGATCCCTCCTCCCCCAGGGAGGCATGGGAGGTGGAACTGAACTCCACGCTGGTCTCCGCACGTCTTCACCGGGGCAAGCTCTACCTCGTCACCAGCACCCCCGTGGAGAGCCAGACCCCTCTCCCCCTGCTGCCCCTCAGGGCCGGGGAGAGTGAACTCAGGGTCAAGGCCACCGACATCTACCGACCGCCCCAGCCCATGCCCGCGGACTCGGTGTACACCGCCCTGGTCCTGGACCCCAGGGAGGGAAGGGTGGAGAAGAGCCTGAGCTTCCTCGGATACTCCGGCAGCTCGGTGGTCTACATGTCCGAGGGATCCCTCTACCTCACCTACACCTACTACCCCTCCCCCATCCGGGTGTACTACGATTTCCTCCGCGAGAGGGGCCTGGACCTCCTCCCCCCCGAAACCTGGGGTAGGATAGAGCGGCTCATGGGGTACGAACTCAGCGACACCGCGAAGCTGGTGGAGCTCAACCTCCTTCTGTCCTCCGCCTCCCTCCCCCAGGAAGAACTGTGGGGGAGGTGGGAGGAGTACGTGACGGGGAGGATGAGGGAGCTGGAGACCACCCACCTGGTGAAGATAGCTCTGGAGAACTTCGAGATCGTGGCCCAGGCCGAGGTCCCCGGAAGGCCTCTGAACCAGTTCTCCCTGGACGAGGAGGGTGGGTACCTCCGCCTCGCCACCACCGTCGAGCCCTGGATGCTGGGGTGGGGAGGGAAGAGCGCCAACGACGTGTACGTCCTGGACCGGGGGCTTAAGGTGGTGGGCTCCCTGAGGGATCTGGGCGTAGGGGAGGAAATCTACGCGGTGAGGTTCCTGGGGAACCGGGGATACGTGGTGACCTTCAGGGAGACCGACCCCTTGCACGTTATGGACCTCTCCGACCCCTCCGACCCGAAGGTGGTGGGGGAGCTGGAGATGCCCGGATACTCCTCCTACCTGCACCCGATAAGCGAGAACCTCCTGCTGGCGATAGGGAGGGAGAGCTGGAGGGTGAAGGTCTCCCTCTTCGACGTCTCCTCCCCCTCCAGCCCCGCGGAGCTGGACAGGCTCCTGCTGGAGGAGTACTGGTCCGAGATCCTGGACACGCACCACGCCTTCCTCCTGGACCCCGACCACGGGGTCTTCTTCCTCCCCTCCTCCGGAAGGGGGTACGTGATCTCCTACGCGGGGAGCGACCTTGAGGTGGTCAGGGAGGTGGAGGAGGTGACGGCCAGGAGGGCCGTTTACCTGGACGACTACCTCTACGTGATCTCCGAGGAGAACCTCACCGTGCTCGACGAGAGGACCTGGGAGACCGTGAACGAGATCGGACTCTGACCGGGCTACTCGAAGACGATGGTCTTGTTCTCGTAGACGAGGATCCTCCTCTCGCAGTAGAGCCTGACGGCCTCGCTCAGGCTGATCTTCTCCAGGTTCTCGCTCTTCCTCACCAGGTCGGCCGGGCTATCCTTGTGGCTTATCCTCACCACGTCCTGGTAGATGATGGGTCCCTCGTCCACCTCCTCGCTCACGAAGTGGGCGGTGGCCCCTATGAGCTTCACCCCCCTCCGGTAGGCCTGCGTGAAGGGATCCTTCCCGGGGAAGGCCGGGAGGAAGGAGGGGTGCACGCTTATGATCCTGTTCCTGAACTCCTCCACGAAGAGGGGGGAGAGGATCTTCCCGTACCTGGCCAGGACCACCAGCTCCACCCCCTCCCTCTTGAGAAGCTCGATCTGCCTCCTCTCCCCCTCCTCCCTCCTCTCCAGATCCACCGGAAGGTGGTGGAAAGGTATCCCGAACATCCTGGCCACCCCCTCCCCGTCGGGCTTGTCCCCGATGATGAGGGGTATCTCGCACCTCAGCCTCCCCTCCTTCCAGCGGGCCAGCAGGTCGTAGAGGCAGTGGAGGTGCCTGGAGACCATGATCCCCACCCTGGGCCTCTCCGAGCTGAAGTGGATCCTCCAGTCCGCGCGGAGCTCGGAGGCCAGCGGGAGGAGGGCCTCCCTTATCCCCTCCCTGGGAAGCCTGAAGTCCTCCAGCGTCCACTCCACCCTGGCGAAGTACCTCCCGAACTCCTCATCCACGTGCTGGTCGAAGTGCACGATGTTTCCTTCGTTCTGCCAGATGAAGCTGGAGATCCTGGCGTCTATCCCCTTGGCGTCGGGGCAGGAGAGGAGCAGGATGGCGGTTTCCATCAGCAAAGCAGGGGGCGGGCGCTATAAATCCTTCGGGGAGGGGAGCCTGAGGCCCAGCTTCTCCGCCACCCTCCCGAAGAGCTCCACCCAGGCGGGGTCCTCCCCCCCGGCCCTCCTCCTGGCGTACTCCCCCAGCAGCCTGAAGCAGCTCACCTGCGCCCTCCAGAGGTTGGGCCTCAGGGGGAGGGAGAGGGCCCTCTCCATCTCCCCCAGCACCTCCAGGTCCCCCGGCCCCCCCGAGAGCCTCCCCGCCAGCTCCCCCAGCTTCCTGGAGAGGACGAGGGAGAGAAGGGGGAGGTCCGCCTCCAGCGAGAACTCCTTCATCTCCTCCATCCTCCTGGCCGCCCTCCCGAAGTTCCCCTCCTCCAGCTCCCTCTTGAGCTCCAGGTTCATCCAGAACTCCAGCAGGGGAGAGAACTCCCTGGGCAGCCCCTCTCCCCCTTCCTGGAGGAGGGGAGGAGCCCCACCGCCTCCTCCAGCAGGAAGAGGAGGGCCCCCAGCCTCTCCTCCACCATCCTCTCCAGCACCTCCCTGCGGGGATCGCCCAGCAGGTGGCGGAGGGAATAGTGGAGGGGGAAGCTCTCCTCCGCCACCCTCACCGCCTCACCCATCCCCCTCCCCATCGCCCCCCTGAGCCTCCGGAGCAGGTCGGGGGGAAACTCCCCCTCTCCCCCCCTGAGGAAGGCCAGGGGGAAGAACCAGGGGGTGAGGAGGGCGCAGAAGTGGAAGGAGGCCCTCTCCCCCGTCAGCACGGAGCGCAGCTCCAGCCTCCCCACCCTCATCCTCCCCCTCTCCCCCTCCTCGCCGTAGGCCACCTCCCCCTCCACCTCGAAGGAGAAGAAGGCGGAGGGGAAGCCGGGACGGAAGAGGGAGAGGAGGGCCAGGTGGGCGGCCGCCCTGGCCGGGTCGCAGGCCGAGGGCCTCACCAGCTTCTCGTACACCCCCGCCCCCGTCCCGAACTCGGGCAGGTTGCTGGGGGCCCTCCCCAGCCTGCGCACGAACTCCGGCTCCAGGTCCACCCCCGTGACCTCCCTGGCCAGGTGGAGGGCCCTGGCCGCGTGCCTGAGGATGATCACCGTCTCCAGCCCGGAGATCTCGTCGAAGAACCACCCGCAGCTGGAGTACATCAGCAGGAGGTGCCTCTGCATCTCCAGCAGCTTCAGTAGCCTCACCCTCTCCCCCTCAGGCAGCTCCCCCGCCCCCTGCCTCCTCAGGAACTCCTCCAGCCGGGAGCGGTCCAGCACCACCTCCACGTACTCCTCCCTGGCCCTCCAAGGATCCCTCACCATCCTCCCCGCCTCCCTCTCGTAGAGGGAGGAGAGGGAGTCCCTGAGCCAGTCCAGGGCCTCCCTCAGGGGACCCCTCCACGCCCTGGTCCACCCCTCCCTGTGCACCAGGCCGCAGCCGCAGTCCCTCCTCCACCTCTCCAGCCCGTGGGCGCAGCTCCAGGAGGTGTTCTCCAAAATCTGGACCTCCTGGGTGGGGGGGTGCCTCTCCAGGTACTCGCCGTAGACGGTGGGCCTGGCCTCCCCCCTGGCCTCCAGGTACCTGAAGCAGTAGGCCAGGGCCATGTCCCCGAACCGGTGGTGGTGCCCGTAGCTCTCCCCGTCCGTGGCCAGGTGCACCAGCTGGGGACCGGGCCTGGGGGAGAAGCTCCCCAGGATCCTCCTGGCCAGCTCCTCCCCGCTGTGCAGGAGGCCCCCGAAGGCCACCCCGAAGGAGAGCCCCCCGTGGTAGAAGAAGAGGGAGAGGGACCTGCCGGAGGGGAGGCGGCAGAGGTAGGGCATGGTGGGGTCCACCCTCCCCCCCGAGACCTCCCTCCACTCCCTCCTCCCGATCTCCCTCACCCTGGCGGCCTGGTGGGGGGCCAGGACGGTGAACCTTATCCCCCTCTCCGCCAGGAGCTCCAGGGTCTCCAGGTTCACGGCCGTCTCCGGGAGCCACATCCCCTCGGGCTCCCTCCCGAACCTGCGCCTGAAGTCCTTGATCCCCCACAGGACCTGGGCCCGCCTCTCCCT
>QNVD01000025.1 GCA_004347925.1 Hadesarchaea archaeon | reverse complement strand
GGTTCGGGGGGGAGCCCAGCGGGGCCTGGATCCTGCCCGAGGCCCACCTGGCCCCGGATGGTCCCCTGGCCGCCCTGCTGGTGCTCAGGGTGCTGGAGGAGGAGGGGAGGAGGCTCTCGGAGCTCCTGGACGAGATCCCCTCCTACCCCCTGCTGAGGGAGAAGGTGCCCTGCGGGCCCGGGGAGAGGGAGGAGAGGATGGGGAGGCTGAGGGAGAGGATGGGGGAGCTGAGGGGGATCTCGGCGGTGGAGGAGGTGGACGGCCTGAGGATCTCCTTCGAGGGGGGGAGCTGGGTGCTGGTGAGGCCCTCGGGCACCGAGCCCTGCCTGAGGGTGACCTGCGAGGCCGGGACGGAGGAGGAGGCCAGGAGGAGGATGAGGGAGGTCCTCTCCCTCCTGGGCTGAGGGATTCAGCCCACCCTCCTTCCCTCCCTCGCCGCCTCCCTCACCACCCCGAGCTCCTTCTTCTTCCTCTCGAACTCCTCCGGGGTGTAGGCCAGCAGGTCCGCACCGGCCGGAAGATTCCTAACCCGTACAGCCTCGAGAGCCTCTCCAGGAAGGGCATCCCCTCGAACTTAGGGCTCACCACCACCAGATCGTAGTCGCTGTGCTTCAGCCCCTCACCCCTCGCCCTGCTCCCGAAGAGGATGATGACGGCGGGCCGGAACTTCTCCTTCACCTTCTTCACGAATCCCCTTATTTCTTCAGGGCCTTTTCCACCCATCGGAGGACCTCCTTGCTCAGCCTCAGCCTCTCCAGCGGTTTTCCTGTCGTACAGTTCCGAGGGCAAACCCTGCGCCGCATCCGGGTATCTGGCGATGACGAAATCCGGTCCCAGTTTCCTCAGGTTTCCCAGAAGTCTTGCCGGGAGTTTGAGCTTTTTCAAGATCAGGGAGTGGATCCGGGGGACTCCCTCCTTTTTTCGAGGTAGAGCGCTTTCAGAGCTTTTTCGACCGCCTGCTGGCAAAGGAAGGCCACCACGTAGTACCTCTTTATCCTCAGGCTGCCTTCCGCGCTCTTCAGGTCTTACGGCCTCCACCGGAGTTCAGCCTCTCTCCGCATCCGTTTCATCCAACTTCTTTCCCCCTCCTAAATTCTTTTTCACGGCTTTCGGAGGCAAACGGATAAATCGGGGGGGAAAGAGGGAAATGGATGAAGGCTCTGGTCCTGGCGGCGGGTCTGGGGAAGAGGATGCGCCCCCTGACCTTCACCAGACCCAAGTTCCTCCTCCCGGTGGCGGGGAAGCCCGCCCTGGACAGGGTGCTGGAGCTGCTGGCGGGTACCTTCGACGAGGTGGGCATGGTGGTGGGGTACGGGAGGGAGCAGATCATGGAGAGGTACGGGAGCGGGTCGGGCCTGGGGTTGAGGATCACCTACTTCCACCAGAAGGAGCTGCTGGGAACGGCCCAGGCGGTCTCGCTGGCCAGGGACTGGGTGGGGGGGGAGGACTTCCTGGTCATCAACGGGGACACCCTCACGGACAAGGGCTCCCTCCGCTCCCTGCTGGAGCTCCACCGGGAGAAGAGGGGGGAGCAGGGCTTCGCCGGCTGCCTGGCCACCTACGAGGTGGAGGAGGCCAGCCAGTACGGCGTGGTCTTCCTGGAGGGTAACAGGGTGGTGGGGGTGAAGGAGAAGCCCAGGGCCCCGGAGGTCAGGACGGTGAACGCGGGGGTCTACACCTTCACCCCGGAGATCTTCTGGGCCATAGAGAGGACCGAGAGGTCGGAGAGGGGGGAGTACGAGATCACCACCTCCCTCCAGCTCCTCCTCCAGGAGGGCAGGAGGCTCTACGCCTCCCCCCTGAGCTTCTGGGCGGACCTGGGGAGGCCCTGGGACCTGCTGGTGGCCAACGAGCACTTCCTGAGGAGGCAGAAGGGGGAGGTGCGCGGGAAGATAGAGTTCGGGGTGCACATAGAGGAGAACGTCTACGTGGGGGAGGGGACCAGGATAAGGTCGGGCTCCTACATCGAGGGGCCCACCTACATAGGCAGGAACTGCGACATAGGGCCCAACTGCTACATCAGGCCCTGCACCTACATCGGTGACCACGTCAGGATAGGTCACGGGGTGGAGATCAAGAACAGCATCGTGATGGACGGCACCCACATCGCCCACCTCTCCTACGTGGGGGACTCGGTGATAGGGAGCGGGTGCAACCTGGGGGCGGGGACCACCATAGCCAACCTCCGCCTGGACGAGGCGGAGGTGGAGATGGAGGTGGAGGGGAACAGGGTGGGGACCGGCAGGAGGAAGCTGGGGACCATCATAGCGGACAACGTGAAGACGGGGGTGAACTGCATGATCAACCCCGGCGTGAAGATAGGCCCCAACTCCGCCATAGGGCCGGGGGCGGTGGTGTACGAGGATGTCCCCCCCGGCCAGATCCTCCTGACCAGACCCGCCGTGGAGAGGAGGAGCTGGGGGGGAGGGGCCGCGGCGGGGACCTCGGAGGAGTAGCGTGGAGTTCACCCCCGAGAAGTTCAGGAAGCTCTTCCCCCACCTGGCGGAGGAGCTGGGGGGAGAGGGGACGGTGAGGATCTCGGGGGTGAGGAGCGAGAGGGAGGAGGCGGAGAGGGCGGCGGACTTCCAGCCCTCGGCGGTGGACTTCCTGCGCAGGTGCGACACGGAGGAGGAGGCGGAGGAGATCCTCTCCTACCTGGAGAGGAGGGGGGAGATCACCCACGAGTACGCCGAGAGGCTGAGGAGGCAGCTGAAGGAGAGGGGGCTCAGGAGCTTCGGGAGCAAGAAGGAGCCGGGCTACTACTTCCGGAACCGGGGGCCATGATAGAGCTGGGGCTGGTGGGGAAGCCCAACACGGGCAAGAGCACCTTCTTCAACGCGGCCACCCTGGCCAGCGTCCCGGTGGCCAACTACCCCTTCACCACCATAGAGCCCAACGTGGGGGTGGCCTACGTGAGGGCCAGGTGCCCCTGCCAGGACTTCGGGGTGAGGTGCAACCCCAGGAACTCCCTCTGCCTGGGGGGAACCCGGTACATCCCGGTGAAGATCATAGACGTGGCGGGGCTGGTGAGGGGGGCCCACCAGGGAAAGGGGCTGGGGAACAGGTTCCTGGACAGCCTGCGCCAGGCCTCCGCCCTCCTGCACGTGGTGGACGCCGCGGGCTCCACGGACGAGAACGGGAGGCCCTGCCCGCCCGGCACCCACGATCCCCTGGAGGACCTCCAGTTCCTGGAGGAGGAGATAGACCTCTGGCTCTGCGGGATCCTGGAGAGGGGGTGGAAGAAGCTCACCAGGGCGGCGGAGCTCAGGGGGGAGGACCTGGCGGCGGAGCTGGCCAGGAGGCTCAGCGGCCTGGGCATCACGGAGGAGCAGGTGAGGCTGGCCCTCCAGCGCGCCCCCTTCGACCCCTCCCACCCGGTGGAGCTGGCCAGGGAGCTGAGGAGGCTGAGCAAGCCCATCATGGTGGTGGCCAACAAGGCCGACCTGGAGCCCTCGGACAGGAACGTGGAGAGGATCAGGGAGAGGGGGTACACGGTGGTTCCCGTGAGCTCGGAGGCGGAGCTCCTCCTGCGCAGGGCGGCGGAGAGGGGGCTGATTTCCTACCGCCCGGGGGATCCCTCCTTCAGGATCCTGAAGCCCGAGGCCCTCACCCAGGAGCAGCTCAGGGCCCTGGAGAAGGTGAGGAGGTACCTGGAGAGGAGGGGGAGCACGGGGGTGCAGGAGTGCCTGGACACCGCCGTCTACAGGTTCCTGGGGCTGATAGCCGTCTACCCGGTGGAGGACGAGAACAAGCTCACGGACAGGGAGGGGAACGTCCTGCCCGACGCCTTCCTGGTTCCCAAGGGGACCACGGCCAGGGAGCTGGCCTACCGGATCCACACGGAGCTGGGGGAGTCCTTCCTCTACGCCATAGACGCCAGGACCAAGAGGAGGGTGGGGGAGGACCACCCGCTGAAGGACGGGGACGTGATAAGCGTGGTGGCCGCTAAGGGGAGGGGCT
>QNVD01000249.1 GCA_004347925.1 Hadesarchaea archaeon | reverse complement strand
TCCCCAGGAAGGCCGACGTGATCCTCTCCGATGCCTCCCCCAAGATGTCCGGGGTCTGGGAGGTGGACCACCTGAGGTCGCTGGAGCTGGCGGAGGCCGCCCTGCGCCTGGCGGAGGAGGTGCTGAGGGAGGGGGGCAAGATCGTGATCAAGGTCTTCCAGGGGAAGGGGCTGGAGGGCTTCCTGAGGAAGTTCAGGAAAAGGTTTGAGTTCGCCAAGGTTTCCAAGCCTCCCGCCTCCAGGAAGGGGAGCGCGGAGGTCTACCTGATAGGAAAGGGCTACAGGCCACCTAGCCCCGGAAGAACCTCTGAACCTCCTCGAAGGGAGCATCCGTCCTGAAGCCGGTGGGGGAGAAGTGGGTGCGCACGGCCCGGTAACCCCTGTCCCTCAACCCCTCCAGGATCCTCTCCAGCCTGGGGGGGGAGAGGGAGCCCCTGCGGGCCATCGCGTGGGAGTCGTAGAAGAAGGGGGGGGCTTCCGCCTCCTCCGCACACAGCTCCAGCAGCCTCAGCTCCTGGGACCTGAGCCTGAAGTCCGAGGCCTCCACCTCCACCGTCCTCCTCACCTCCTCCACGAAACCCCCCTCCCCCAGCCTCCCCAGCCACATGGGCCCCGAGATCTCCCTCCTCCTCCCGCACTCGCAGGTGCCCCCCTCCGGCCTCCTGGAGAAGGACCTCCTCCCGCAGACGCAGGAGGAGAGGTAGCCCTGCTCCCTCAGGACCTCCCTCACTCCCCCCCTCCTGCAGAGGAGGTAAACCCGGAAGTAGTGCCTGGTGGAATGGCAGAGGAGGGGGAGGAGGGAGAGCCCCTGGATCCCCGCCACCCTCTGGCAGAAGCCTATCAGGATCCTCATGCCCGCCTCGTGCGAGTACTCCGCCCGGACGGGAAGGGCGCCGTACTTCCGGAGGCAGGCCAGGGGGTAAACCCCGGCCAGGCAGGCCGTGTCGGTGGCGGTGAGGGCCAGCATGGCCGGGGGAGAAAGGGAGGCGCAGGAGGCCTCCAGGAAGGGGGAGGGGGAGCCGAAGGGATCCAGATCCACCACCTGGAAGCTCCTCCTGCAGCTCCAGAGGAGGAGGTGCGCCTCCTCGTGGCGCGGGATGACGTGGGGGAGGGGGTTGAGGGAGAGGTTCCTGCGGAGGAAGCCGAAGGCCTCCTCCGAGGCATCGTTCACCACCACCTCCTCCACTCCCTCCACCTCCGCCGCGTACCTGAGCCCCCTCACCCCCACCCCCGCCAGGGGATCACAGATCCTCAGCCTCCTCCCCGCCCTCCTGCCGAAGACGCGGACCGCCGCCACCCCTATGTCCCTGCTGAACTCCATGTGGGGGTTGTAGAAGACCGGGGTGAGGGAGGGCACGAAGTCCCCGGAGGGGGCCCTGAAGCTCTCCAGCTCGGGAACCTCCAGCTCCACCCTCCCCTCCCTGACCCTCTGCGTCCTCATCATACCGGCTTCCCCCCCTCCCCTAAAGGACTTGCTGGAGGGAGAACGCTGAACCGGCGGTGAGGTTAAAGGAGGAGAGGGGAAAAGGAGGGAGGATGAGCCTGGAGGAGGGGATGAGGAGGGCGGCCCAGCTCCTTTCCTCTTCCCACTACGCCGTGGCCCTTACCGGGGCAGGGGTGAGCACGGAGTCCGGCATACCGGACTTCCGCTCCCCCGGGGGTCTGTGGTCCAAGTACGACCCCTCCGAGTTCGCCACCCTCTCCTCCTTCCTAGAGGATCCCTCCAGGTTCTACAGGGCCGCCTCCGAGTTCCTCTCCGTCTTCACGGCCGAGCCCAACGAGGGGCACAGGGCCCTGGCCAGGCTGGAGGAGATGGGCATCCTGAAGGCCGTGATCACCCAGAACGTGGATGGCCTGCACCAGGCGGCGGGCTCCAAGAGGGTGGTGGAGCTCCACGGTAACCTGAGGGAATGCAGGTGCCTCTCCTGCGGTAGGCTCTTCCCCATCGAGGTCCTGGCGGAGAAGATCGTGCAGAGGGGGGAGATCCCTCCCCTGTGCGGGGAGTGCGGGGGCCTCCTGAAACCCAACGTGGTCTTCTTCGGGGAGGCCCTTCCCGGGGAGGCCCTGAGGGAGGCCTTCGAGCTGGTGAGGAGGTGCGACCTCCTGCTGGTGGCGGGGAGCTCGCTGGCGGTGAGCCCGGCCAACTTCCTTCCCCCCATGGCGGTGGAGGCCGGGGCGGAGCTGCTCATCGTGAACGAGGAGCCCACCCCCATGGACGCCTTCGCCTCCGTGGTGATCAGGGGAAAGACGGGAAAGGTGCTGCCCGAGCTGGTGGAGAGGGTAGGGGAGCTGAGCAGGGATTGAAGAAAAAAAATGGGTCGGAGCGGCGCCTCAGGGGTTCACTTGAAGCTGGGAGCGGTCTTCGCGACTTCCTGCCCTATCTTGCCGAACTTCATGGCGTCGGCAAGGGAACCCTGAATGGAGTACTTCTTGGCCATGAAGGCCCTGGTGGCGTCCTCCTCCCTGGTCAGCAGCTTCCACATGATGTCCTTGTTCCCTATCATGGTGAAGGCAGGATGCGGGTGCTTCCCCACGTGGAAGGTGACCTTTCCCCCCTTGAACTCCAGGTAGAACTCCCTGGTGTCCTCGCCGTCCACCACGAACTGCACCACCTTGTCCCAGCCCTGCATCAGTTTCTTGGCACCCTCGTTCTGGTTCGCCAGCTCCGCAAACATCTTCCAGCCTTCAGCTACTTCTCCCAAATTTTCACCTTTCCCCTTCCCCCTTGCCCTATTTAACCCTTGAGGGAGGAGAAAAACCCGAAAAAAATATCGAACGCCAGCCCCTACACGAGGCTGACGTTCTTTCCCACTTCCTCCAGGATCTTCCTGAACTTTATGGACTCACCGAGGGAACCCTGAACCTGGTACTTCTTGGCCATGAAGGCCTTAACGGCGTCCTCCTCCCTGGTCAGCAGCTTCCACATGATATCCTTGTTCCCTATCATGGTGAAGGCGGGACTCGGGTGCTTCCCCACGTGGAAGCTGGCCACCCCGTCCTTGGCCTCCACGTAGAACTCCCTGGGATCCTCCCCCTCCACCACGAACTGCACCGCCTTGTTCCCCCAGCTCTTGAGCAGCTCCCGGGCCTTCGGCATGCTGTTCGCTATCTCCACCGCCTTCTTCCAACCGTCGGCTACCTTTCCCAATTTTTCACCTTTCCCCTTCCCTCCTTCCCTTATTTAACCTTACCGAGCCCCCCGGGCTTCCGGGCGATGGTATATACCACTTAGACCGAAGGACCGCACCCCCTTCTCAGCCCAGCTTCTCGCAGTTGAGGCCCAGCTTCTCGCAGAGCTCCTTGTACCTGTTCCTGACCGTGACCTCCGTGACCCTGGCCACGTCCGCCACCTCCCTCTGCGTCCTCCTCTCCCCCAGCATCTGGGCGGCGATGTAGATGGCGGCGGCCGTCACTCCCGTGGGACCCCTCCCCGAGGTTAGCCCCTTTTCCACGGCCTCCTTCAGGATCTCTATGGCCTTGGACTGGACCTCCCCGCTGAGACCGAGCTCGCTGGCGAACCTGGGCACGTAGTCGGCGGGGGAGGTGGGGTGGAGGTGGATGAGCAGCTCCCTCGCTATGAACCTGTAGCTGCGGCTTATCTCCTTCTTGCTCACCCTCGAGACCTCGGCTATCTCGTCGAGCGTCCTGGGCACCTTGCACTCCCTGCAGGCGGCGTAGAGGGCCGCCCCAGCCACCCCCTCTATCGACCTTCCCCTGATCAGCTTCTCCTCCACGGCCCTCCTGTAGATCAGGGCGGCGGTCTCCCTGACGTTCCTGGGGAGGCTGAGGTGGGAGGCCATGCGATCTATCTCCGAGAGGGCGAAGGCCAGGTTCCTCTCGATGGCATCCGAGACCCTTATCCTCCTCTGCCACTTGCGCAGCCTGTAGATCTGGGCCCTGCGCTTGGGGGTCAGGTCCTTTCCGTACGAGTCCCTGTCCCTCCAGTCTATCATGGTGGAGAGACCCTTGTCGTGGATGGTGAAGGTCATGGGGGCCCCCACCCTTCCCCTCTTGTCCCTCTGCTCCTGGTCGAAGGCCCTCCACTCCGGACCCAGGTCCATGATCCTCTCCGCTATCACGTACCCGCACCCGGCGCAAACCAGCTCCCCGTGCTCGTAGTCCCTCACCAGCTTGCTGCTCCCGCAGCTGGGGCAGGAGGTCCTCTTCTTGCCCTCCCCCTCCCGCGGGGCCTGCTCCTGCTTGGCCTCCTCCTTCATCTCCCTCCCTCCACGTAGAGCTCCTTTCCCAGCAGGGAAGCCAGCTCCTCCTCCCCCAGCCCCTTCCTGGGGCGGATCAGGGCGTAGGGGCGGGAGACGGGGCCGAAGAGGTCGAAGATCCTCCCCACCTCCCCCTTGCCCCTGACCAGCAGCGGCTCCCCCAGCTTCTGGGGGGCCTCCAGCCTGGCCACCAGCCCCCTGGTCGTCCGGTGCAGCAGCCTTCCCACCCTCTTCATCCTCCCACCCGGTTTTCGCGCGGCTTCCCGCACCTATATTTAAGTTTTTCGGTGTTTATTAAATTATCTTTTAAAAGGTTCAGGTGGGAGGAGGATGACCGAGACCAGGTTCGTCTACCTGCTGGGTCCGGCCGGGAGCGGGAAGTCCACCCTCCTCTCCTCCCTGGTCGAGCTCCTGGGCCAAAGGCGGAGGGCCCTCTCCCTGAACCTGGATCCGGGAGCGGACTGGCTCCCCTACACCCCCGAGATAGACCTCCGGACGAGGATCACCCTGGCGGACGTGATGGAGAGGTACAGGCTGGGGCCCAACGGCGCCCTCCTGGCCTCCGTCAACCTCACCCTCAACTACCTGCCCGAGTTCGAGGAGCTCATCTCCGCCTGGAAGCCCGACTACGTGCTGGTGGACACTCCGGGGCAGCTGGAGCTCTTCGCCTTCAGGGAGACGGGCGCCAGGATAGTGAAGGGGCTGGGGGGAAGGGCCGCCCTGCTCTTCCTCATAGACTCCTTCTTCGCCCGCAGCCCCACCGACTTCATCTCCATGCTCATGCTGGCCGCCTCCGTGCAGACCAGGTTTAACCTCCCCCAGCTCAACGTGCTCACCAAGATCGACCTCCTCCAGCCCGAGGAGCTGGAGAGGGTGGTGAGGTGGACGGAGGACCCCGACTACCTCTCCTCCGAGGTGGAGGAGGAGGCGAGGGGGCTCAGGGGGGAAATGGCTAAGGGTCTGCTCGCCTCCCTTTCCTCCCTGGGGATGCCTGGCACCCTGCAGCTCGTCTCCCCCCTCAAGAACGAGGGCATGGTGGAGCTGCTGGCCTCGCTGGAGAGGCTCTTCGGGGCCGAGACGGAGCTGGACCTGGGGGAGGAGGACCACCGGGAGTAGGCTGCCTCCGGGAACCCGTTTCTCCCTTATAAGGGAGGGGGGACCCAGCCCGCGTGGGGAAAATGGAAGGAGCCAAGAACCTGCCGAGCTTTCAGGAGCTCCTGGGGAAGGAGCTGGAAAGGGGCATCATGGATCCCACCCACGTGATGGCGCTGGTGAAGCTTCCCAGCGGTATCGAGGAAACCCTGGAGACTCTGGAGAAACTCGAGGTGGATCTCTCCAGCAGGAGCAGGACGGCGATGAGCCTAACGGAGCTGGCCACCACCCTGAGGGTGAAATACGGCTACAGCCTGGACGTGGAGCTGGTGGCCCCTTCCCTCTTTCACCTGGCCAGGGGTCTCAACCTCTATCCCTGCCGAGCCGTGGCCCACTACTGGCCCCAGCCCTCCCCGGTGGTCTTCGTGATGGAGGGGGAGGTGGCCTTGGTGGTGGCTCCCAGGGTGGAGGGGTGACCCCTTCTTTTTTTCTCCCAGCGCGCGCAAGAGGGTCGGGGGGACCGCCTTCAGCCCGAAGACCATCTGGACGTCTTATTAACCTCCCCGGCCGTAGGTGAAAGGGCGTGGAGACCCACGACTGGTTTGTCACGGTAGCTCCGGGTATTGAGGACCTAGCCGCCGGAGAAATGGAAGAGCTGGTGGGCTCCGCCAAGGCCGACGTGGGCAAGGTGTTTTTCAGGGCACCCCTCGAGGCCATGTACGTGGTGAACTATGCCGCGAGGACCGTGAACAGGCTTCACCTCCTCCTGGCCCGTGAGGAGTTCGAGAGCCTGGGGGACATCTACGGGGTGGCCAAGGATGTGGACTACGGTCCCCTGCTGGGGCCCGACCGATCCTTCGCCGTCAGGTGCAAGCGCATCGGTGAGCATCCCTTCACCAGCATGGAGGTGGCCAGGGTGGTGGGGCAGGCCGTCATAGATTCCTGCACGGAGTCCCTCGGCTTCAGGCCCAAGGTGGACCTGGAGGAGCCCGACCTCGAAATCACCGTGCTGGTGAGGTTCGGGGAGGTCCTGATGGGCGTCAACACCACCGGAGAATCCCTCCACCGGAGGGGGTACAGGGCATACCATCATCCGGCGGCGCTGAAGACCACGCTGGCGGCCGCGATGCTGAGGCTGGGCGGGTACAGGGGGCAAGCGCTTTTGGATCCCTTCTGCGGAGGGGCGACCATACCCATCGAGGCCGCCCACCTGGCCAGAAGGTACCCCCTCCTCCTCTTCAGGAAGGACCCCTACCTGCCCAAACTTCCCTTCCACGACCCTGACACCGAAAGAGCCGTGAGGGAAAAGCTGCTGGAGGCCGCCACCAGAGATCCCTATGAGATAACCGGCATAGAAATCAGCCCCAAGCACGCTGAGGGTGCCAGGATCAACCTGAAGACCGCCCTCGTGGAGGACACCGTTAGGGTTCTGCAGGGGGATTGCACCAGGGCGGAAATCCACCGGGACCTGAGCGCCGAGCTCTTGGTCACGAACCCTCCCTACGGCATGAGGTCGCACAGCCTAAAGAAGATTGGGGCCTTCTACGAAACCGTGCTCCGAGCTCTGAGGGAAGCCCACCACGGCGTGAGGGCCGTGTTCATCACGGCGTCCGCCAAACCGTTCGAAGAGGCCGCCGCCAGGGTGGAGGTCCCCATCCCACACTCGAGGAGGGTCATGCACGGCGGGCTGCCGGCCAAAATCTACGTTCTGGAGCTCTAGCAACCACCAGCGCGAAAGTGGCCGATTCCGGGGGCCAAAAAACCAGTACCGACCCGAACCAGGCTAAGGTTTTAGGGAAGACCCCCTAAAAAGGAGGGGTGTTCAGGGCTTTCGTGGGGAACCTGCCCAAAGCCGAGCTCCACCTCCATCTGGAGGGAACGCTGGAGCCGGAGCTGATGTTGGAGCTGGCCAGGAGGAACGGCGTGAGAATGGCCTACCGTTCCCTGGAGGAGGTGAGGGAGGCCTACCACTTCAGGAACCTGCAGGACTTCCTCGACCTGTACTACAGGGGGGTGGGGGTGCTGAGGGAGAGGGAGGACTTTCGCGAACTCACGCTGGCCTACCTCCGAAAGGCGCGCTCCCAGGGGGTGCTGCACGCCGAGGTCTTCTTCGATCCCCAGGCCCACACGAGGAGGGGCCTGAGGTTTGAAACCGTGGTGGAGGGGATCCACTCCGCGCTGGAGGAGGAGGGGATGAGCGTGAAGCTCCTCATGTGCTTCCTCAGGGACCTGCCGGAGGAGGAGGCGATGAGAACGCTGGAGGAGGCCCTGCCCTACAGGGACTGGATCACCGGGGTGGGGCTGGACTCCGCGGAGGTGGGCCACCCCCCTCCAACTTCAGGAGGGTTTTCAAGAGGGCCAGGGAGGAGGGTTTCCTGGCGGTGGCCCACGCGGGGGAGGAGGGACCGCCCGAGTACGTGTGGGAGGCCCTGGAGCTGGGGGCCCTCAGGATAGACCACGGGAACAGGGCCATGGAGGACGAAAGGCTGGTGGAGGAGCTGGTTCGGAGGAAGATCCCCCTCACCCTCTGTCCCCTCTCCAACCTCAGGCTGGGGGTGGTGAGGGATCTCAGGGAGCATCCCCTCCTGAGGATGCTGGAAAGGGGGCTCAGGGTGACGGTGAACTCGGACGATCCGGCTTACTTCGGGGGGTACGTGAACGAGAACTACCTGGCGATCCAGGAGGTGCTGGGGCTGGGGAGGGAGGAACTGGCGGCCCTGGCCCG
>QNVD01000248.1 GCA_004347925.1 Hadesarchaea archaeon | reverse complement strand
CGGGGTGTCCCTCAAGGAGCTGGTGAAGGGGAGGAAGGAGAAGCCGACGAGGTGAGGGGATGGAGTTCAAGTACTTCGGGAAGTGGTCGGCGGAAGGGGTGGAGGTGAAGGATCCGGGGATGAGGAAGTACCTGAGGCTCCAGCCCACGCTCTCCCTCTCCTCCGGGGGAAGGCAGGCCTCCAAGCCGCTGGGCAAGGCGGAGGTGCCCATCGTGGAGCGCCTGATCAACAAGGTCATGAGGTCAGGGCCCGGGGCCAAAAAGATAGGGGGGAGGGTGATCAGGGGGGCGGGGGCCTGCGGCAAGAAGCACAAGGCCTACAACATCGTGAAGAGGGCCTTCGAGATCATAGAGGAGAGAACGAAGAAGAACCCCCTGCAGGTGCTGGTGGACGCCATCCACTACGCCGCCCCCAGGGAGGAGACCACCAGGGTCACCTACGGGGGCATCACCTACCATGTGGCGGTGGACGCCTCCCCGGCCAGGGGGATCGATGTGGCCCTGATGAACCTGGCGGCAGGGGCCTTCGCGGCCTCCTTCAGGAACAAGAAGCCCATAGAGGAGTGCCTGGCGGAGGAGATCATCCTGGCCTCCCAGTACGACTCCAAGAGCTACGCTGTGGCCCGCAAGGAGGAGATAGAGAGGATAGCCGAGAAGGCCAGGTAGGCTCACGCGAAAAGCTTTAAATTCGGGAGGACAATCGAGACTAAGGTCGAGAGGATGGCCAAGCCGCACCTGAACCTGGTGACGATGGGGCACGTGGACCACGGCAAGTCCACCCTGCTGGGCAGGTTGTTCTTCGAGAAGGGAGAGGTGAAGGAGGAGGAGATAAAGAAGTTCGAGGCCCTGGGGGACAAGGGGAAGACCTTCAAGTTCGCCTGGGTCTTCGACGACCTGAAGGAGGAGAGGGAGAGGGGCCTCACCATCGACCTGGCCCACAGGAAGTTCGAGACCGACAAGTACTACTTCACCCTCATAGACGCCCCCGGGCACAGGGACTTCGTCAAGAACATGATCACGGGGGCCAGCCAGGCGGACGCCGGCATCCTGGTGGTGGCGGCCGACGACGGCATCATGCCCCAGACCAGGGAGCACGCCGCCCTGGCCTTCACGCTGGGGGTGGGGCAGCTGGTGGTGGCCATCAACAAGATGGACCTGGTGGACTACAAGAAGGAGGTCTACGAGAAGCTGAAGTCCGAGATCATGGACATGCTCAGGGTGGTGGGTTACAGGAACGCGGACAAGTTCCCCTTCGTTCCCGTGGCGGCCTTCTACGGGGAGAACGTTACGAAGCCCAGCTCCAAGATGAGCTGGTACAGCGGGCCCACCCTGCTTCAGGCCCTGGACGCCTTCGTGATACCCCCCAAGCCCATAGACAAGCCCCTGAGGATTCCCATCCAGGACGTCTACTCCATCACCGGGGTGGGCACCGTTCCCGTGGGGAGGGTGGAGACGGGCGTGCTCAAGGTGGGGGACACGCTGGTCTTTGAGCCCTCGGGGAAGACCGGGGAGGTCAAATCCATAGAGATGCACCACGAGCCCATCCCCAAGGCCGAGCCGGGGGACAACATAGGGTTCAACGTGAGGGGAATAGCGAAGAACGAGATCAGGAGGGGGGACGTGGCGGGGCTTCCGAGCTCGCCTCCCACGGTGGCGAGCGAGTTCGTGGCCAGGATAGCGGTCCTGCAGCACCCGACGGCCATAGCGGCGGGGTACACCCCCGTCTTCCACGTGCACACCGCCCAGGTGGCCTGCCAGATCACGGAGATCATCAACAAGCTGGATCCCAAGACGGGCTCGGTGCTGGAGGAGCATCCCCAGTTCATAAAGAGGGGGGACATGGCCACCATCAGGGTGAAGCCCACGAAGCCCCTGGTGATAGAGAAGGTCTCCGACATCCCGCAGCTCGCCAGGTTCGCCATCCGCGATATGGGCATGACCATCGCGGCCGGTGTGTGCATAGACGTGGTGAAGGCCAAGTGAACCTTTTTTACCCCTTAGGGAGAAGGTGAGGGGTGCCGGCATGCAGCAGGCCAAGATACACCTCTCCAGCACGGATCACCGGAAGCTGGACGAGATATGTGCCCAGATCAAGGAGATAGCCCAGAGGACCGGGGTGGAGATGTCCGGCCCCATCCCCCTCCCCACCAAGCGGATCGTCATACCCGTGAAGAAGGCCCCGGACGGGGAGGGAACGGCCACCTGGGACAAGTGGGAGCTGAGGATCCACAAGAGGCTCATCCACATGAGCGCGGATGAGAGGGCCATGCGCCAGCTCATGCGCCTCCAGGTTCCCCAGGAGGTTCACATCAAGATAGAGCTGAAGGGCTAGCGGGAGAGGTACCTCCTGGCCAGGTAGACGCTCAGGGAGGAGATGGCCAGGGCGAAGAGGCCCAGGTAGGTGAGGTCCTTGAGGAGGACCCCGGCGTCCAGCCTGTAGATGGTGAACTGCCTGACGGCGTCGTTGGTGTAGGAGATGGGGTTCACGCTCGCCACGACCTTGAGCCATCCCGGCATGAGCTCGGTGGGGAAGAAGACGTTGGAGGCGAACATGAGGGGCATCACCATCAGGTTGACCATGGCCATGGGGGTCTCCCACCTGGTGGAACGGAGGGCCAGCATGAGGAAGAGGGAGGAGAAGGTCACGCACAGCAGGAAGGCCACCACCAGCACCCCCAGGAGGTACAGGGGGTGGAAGCCGGATCCCGTTTTCAGTCCCAGGGCGAAGGCCGCCCCCAGGATGATCAGGACCTGGAAGGAGGAGCGCAGGGTGGCGTAGAGGATCTTGGAGAGCACGATGGAGGCCCGGGAGACGGGGGTGCTCAGGACCTTGTTCAGAAAGCCCAGCCTCCGGTCCCAGATGATGGAGAAGCCCGTGAACATGGTGGTGAAGAGGCAGCTCATGGCGATCATCCCCGTGGCCATGAAGGAGAAGTAGTCGGTGGTCCCGAAGGAGCGGAGCATGAGCTGGTTGGCCAGCTCCCGGGGCACCCCACCCCCGAACACGGCCCCTATGTTCATGGCCTTCCCCAGCAGGGTCAGCCAGATCAGGGGCTGCAGGACGGTGATGAGCATGAGGAGGGGTTCCTTGTACCACTTCTTCAGCTCCCTCCTGGTGAGGGCCAGAAAGCCCTGCATGGGTCTTCCGCTCAGCTCCTGGCTCTCCGTAGGATCACCCTCTGCCTTATCCCCTGCTCGGGGCTCTCCTCCTGGTCCCTGAGCGACCTGCCCGTCCTCTCCAGGTAGACCTCGTTCAGGGTGGGCTTGGTCAGGGAGAGGCGCTTCACCGTCACCCCCCGGTCGGTGAGCATCCTCAGGAGGAGGGGAGCCACGGTCTCCCCCTTGCTCACCTTCACCCTGTACTCCCCTCCCTCCCTCCTCACCACCTTCACCCCCTCCACGGCCCTCAGGATCTCCTCCACCCCGTTACCCTCGCACTCCAGGGTGAGGAGGTCCCCTCCCAGGGAGTCCTTCAGCTCCGAGGGGCTGCCCTCCTCCACGATCCTCCCGTGATCTATGATGGCGATGCGGTCGCACAGCTGGTCCGCCTCCTCCAGGTAGTGGGTGGTGAGGAAGATGGTCATCCCGAACCTCTCCCTGAGGGAGCGGATGTGCTCCCAGATGGAGGCCCTGGTCTGGACGTCCAGGCCTAGGGTGGGCTCGTCCAGGAAGAGCACCCTGGGGCGGTTGATGAGGCCGCAGGCCAGCTCCAGCCTCCTCCTCATCCCTCCCGAGTAGGTCTCCACCCTCTTGTCCTTGAAGGGCTCCAGCTGCACCAGCGAGAGGAGCTCCAGGGCCCTCTTTTTTCCCTCCTCCCTGGGCAGGCCGTAGAGGTCCGCGCAGAGCATCACGTTCTCGTAACCGGTGAGGTCCTCGTCGGCCGTGTACTCCTGCGGCACCACCCCTATGGACCTCCTCACCCTCTCCGGCTCCCTCACCACGTCGTACCCGCAGACCTCCGCCCTTCCGCTGGTGGGCTTCAGCACGGTGGTGAGCATGTTTATGGTGGTGGTCTTCCCCGCCCCGTTGGGGCCCAGGAAGCCGAAGATCTCCCCCTCCTTCACCGAGAAGGTGACCCGGTCCACCGCCCTCAGTCCGTTGAAGATCTTGGTGAGCTCCACCGCCTTTATGATCTCCTCCCTCATCCCTTCCCCCTCCTGAGCTCCTTGCTCACCTCCTCCAGCCTTTCGGCCGTTTCCTCCAGCACCTCGCAAAGGCTTTTCAGGGCTTCCTCCGAGGTCTTCTCCCCCAGGGCGCCGGCGGCCTCTAGGAAGGCCGCCACCACCCGGCGCATCGCCCTCCTCAGCTCCGCGGCCCTCTCCGGGGGGAGCCTGAGCCAGGGGGGGCCCCAGGGGTGGGGGAAGAATCCCACCCCCCCTCCCATCCTCTTCCACACCTTCCTCTCCTCCTGGAGGAGCTTCTTCCCCTCCGGCGTGAGGCGGTACCTCCTGAGCCCGCTGCGGTCGCGGGGCAGCTCCTCCACGTGCCCCGTGTCCTGCAGCCAGGCCAGCAGGGGGTAGATGGAGCCCGGGCTGGGTCTCCAGCATCCCTCGCTCCTCCTCTCGATCTCGTCCATGATCTCGGAGCCGGACATGGGCCTCTCGCTCAGGGACTCCAGCACGTAGTAGCGCACCAGGCCCCTGGGCACGGCGGTCCGGCCCTTCGCCCACCCGAACATATCGCTAGCGATATCGCCACCGATATTTAAGGCTTACTCCCTGGGAGTCTGTCGGGCGGCCTTCCTCACCTCCATCTCCCTCAGGTCCTCGGCCGCCTCCTGCAGGGTGACTTGGATCCGGTGTCCCAGGCACCAGCAACCCGCCCCGCAGACCACCAGGGCCATCCCCAGCCCCATCAGCAGCGCCGCCGCGGAGGTGAGGGTTTCCTCCACCCCTTCCACCTCTGCCCCGACCTCCGAGAGCTGCTGGTTCGCCCCCATCACGTACACGTCGGTCCCCAGCAGAACTACTCCCAGCCCCACCAGGACGAAGGCCAGCAGCTCCAGGTACCAGCCCAGCTTGGAGAGGTCCCTGAGCTCCCCCATCTTCCCTCCCCCCTCAAAAAAAGGATTTCCGTCAGGTCTATACCCCGGCCCCCGGAGATAGGATGGGCCGGGGTAGCCAAGCCTGGTAAGGCGCACGCCTTGAGAGCGTGTGACCCTTTGGGTCCCGAGGGTTCAAATCCCTCCCCCGGCGCCAGCAGGAGGGGCATTCTGGAGCTTGAGGTCTGAGCAGGCAGGGTTTGATGGTATCTAACGTATAGAGGAAGAGAGCGGGGTTCCGCCGGGCCGATATATCGGCTCCGTTCCTGCTTCTCGAGATAGCAGAACTTTCGTCGAACTATATCCATCCTAGATTTTCAGAAAGGGGGTCTAGTTCTCCTCCCTTAAGCTAGGGTTTGGGCCACCGGTGGCTCGTGAGCCCCATTTGATTCCGGCCCAAACTTTTTACCACCTCCCCATAGGTGGAAAGATGAAGGCCGTGGACGAGGACACGGGCAGGGTGCTGGCGGAGGGGGTGGAGGTGGCGGACACCTTCTGGAAGAGGTTCAGGGGGCAGATGCTGAGGAGGAGGCCCGGGTCCCTCCTCTTCAGGGGGAGGAACCTGCACGTCCACACCTGCTTCATGCGCTTCCCTCTGGACCTGCTCTACCTGAGGAGGGGGAGGGCGGTGAAGCTGGTTCACTCCCTCGGGCCCTGGAGGTTCTGCTCCGCCCCCAGGGGCTCGGATGCCCTGCTGGAGCTCCCCCCCGGCACCCTCTCCAGGGCGGGGGTGAGGGAGGGGCACAGGATAGGGTTGCGGGGGTGAGGGGATGGTGAGGGTGCTGGGTATAGACCCGGGGACCAAGAGCATGGACCTCTGCGGGCTGGAGGACGGGGTGGTCTTCTACGAGAGATCCCTGGACAACGCCCGGCTCCTCAGGGAGCCCGAGCTCTTCCGGAGCTCGGTGAGGGAGGCCCTGCCCCTGGACCTCATCGCCGGGCCCTCCGGGTACGGGGTGGAGGTCACCAGGATAGGGGAGATCCCCGAGGAGGTGTTCGAGGACTGGTACTACAACTACATCCTGCTCACCACCAAGGAGGGGGTGCGGAGGGCCGTGGAGGGGGGGCTCTTCGGGGCCCTGCTCTACCGCAACATGACCGAGGCCTGCCTCTGGATGAGGAGGGAGGGCTTCCCCGTGGTCTTCATCCCCTCCGTGGTGGAGCTCCCCACCGTCCCCGAGTTCAGGAAGGTCAACAGGGTGGACCTGGGGACGGCGGACAAGATGGCGGTGGCGGTGCTGGGGGTGCACTGCCAGGCGGAGAGGCTGGGCCTCCCCTACCGGGAGGTCTCCTTCATCCTGGTGGAGATGGGGTACGGGTACAACGCGGCGCTGGGGGTGGAGGAGGGGAGGATCGTGGACGGGATAGGGGGGACCACCTTCCCCGGTCCCGGCTTCCTCACCGCCTCCTCCCTGGACGCGGAGCTGGTGCAGCTGGTGGGGAGGTGGGAGAGGGGGGACGTGTTCGTGGGGGGTGCGGCCACCCTCACCGGGGAGATGGATCCGGAGAGGTTCGCGGAGGGGAAGGGGGAGAGGTTCGAGCTGGCCTTCCAGGCCCTGATGGAGGGGGTGGAGAAGGCGGTCTCCTCCTTGAGGGTCTCGGTGAGGAGGCCCAGGGAGCTCCTGATCTCGGGGAGGCTGGTGAGGGTGGGGAGGATCAGGAGGGAGCTGGAGAGGAGGCTGGGGGAGGTGAGGGAGGTGGGGAGGCTGGAGGGGGCCAGGATCACCAAGGAGACGGCCCAGGGGTACGCGGCGGTGGCGGACGGCCTGGCGGGGGGAAGGTTCAGGGAGCTGGTGGAGTGGATGAGGATAGGGGAGGCCAGGGGGACGGCCCTGGACCACCTCCACCACCCCAAGGCCGAGGGGATAAAGAAGAGGTTCGTGAGGTTCAAGGGCTGGGGGCCCGCTTTTTAGAAGCGATGGGCATGATGAGAAGGGGAGCGCCCGGGTGAAGGAGTTGGGAAACAGGAGGTTCGAGTGGGTGGAGCATCCCTCCGACATAGGCTTCAGGGCCTACGGGAGGGACCTGGCGGAGGCCTTCGAGAACGCCGGCCTGGCCCTCTTCGAGATCATGGTGGACACGAGCAGGGTGGAGCCCAGGGAGGAGGTGGAGGTGGAGCTGGAGGCGGAGGATGAGAGGGCCCTCCTCTACGACTGGCTGGACAGGCTCCTCTACCTCAGGGACGCGGAGAACCTCCTCCTCTCCGACTTCAGGGTGGAGATCAGGGAGGAGGGGGGGAGGTGGAGGCTCAGGGGAAGGGTGAGGGGGGAGAGGTTCGATCCCTCCAGGCACCCGGAGAGGACGGCGGTGAAGGCCGCCACCTACCACCTCATGGAGGTGGTGAGGGAGAAGGGGAGGGCGGTGGTCCAGGCGGTGGTGGATATATGATCAGGAGTTCAGGCGCTCGAAGAACTCCGAGAGCGTGCCCTGCAGGGACTTGAACTCCTGGTAGAGCTGGTCGTAGATCCCCCTCCTCTCGGAGGGGAGGAACTCCTTCTCCACCCCAATCTCCCTCTCGGCGGAGCGGAAGTCCGTCCTCCCCAGGGCTACCCTGGCTATGATGGAGGCCCCCAGGGAGCCCACGTGGTGGGGGGAGGCCACCCTCTCCACCTTCTTCCCCAGCACGTCGGCCAGGATCTGGGCCCAGAGGTCGCTCTTGGCCCCTCCCCCGCAGATCCTCAGGGAGGGGAGGGGAAGGCCCATCCCCTCCACCACCTCCGCGATCCACCTGGTCTCCGATTCCTCCTCCCGCTCCCTGGCGGTGGCCTCCGCCATAGGGGCGGTGGCCAGGAGGGGGGCGGTGGGGTACCGCAGGATGGGCTGGTCCTCAACAGGGTGGGGGAGGGGGAGGAGGTGAGGGTCCCGGAGGGGATGGAGGTGCTGGGAAGGATACCGGAGGACGGTAGGGTGGAGGAGATGGACCGGAGGGGCCTCACCATCTTCCAGCTGGACGCCGGGTCCCCGGCCCTGGGGGCGGTGGGGAGGCTTCTGGCGGGGCTGGGCTACCTGGCCCCGGGCGGGGCTTAAAAAAGGGGAGGACGGGG
>QNVD01000247.1 GCA_004347925.1 Hadesarchaea archaeon | reverse complement strand
GGGGGGGAGGAACGAGTGGAGGAGGTTCCCGGGGGTGAACCTGGCGGACCAGGCCAAGGCGGACGAGCTCTTCAGGAGGCTGGTGGGCAAGGGCATGATGAAGGTGGCCTCCGAGGCCACCGTCAAGTACAGGTACGATGAGGCGGTGGGCTCCGGGGGAACCTTCGGGGTGAACTACTTCGTGCTCAGGGAGATGGCGATCATGTTCAACTGGAGCACGGTGAACCTGCCCCGGGAGAGGAGGCTGGAGCTGTACGAGAGGCTGATCAGGGGAAGGTACCTGAGCCAGTTCGATCAGGAGATCACCTCCAAGAAGCACCTGCGCCCGTCCCTGGAGCTTCCCTCCCCCACCTCCAGGCCCTGGGTGAGGGTGAAGGTCTGGAAGAACTGCGGGGAGCCCTGCCCCGGGGTGTGCAAGAAGGTCAGGGGGAGGTACAAGAAGGACTACGAGCCCTACGAGGCCAACGGCCCCAACTGCGGCATCTTCGACCAGAGGGCCGCCGAGAGGGCCGTGTACACGGTGGACTCCCTGGGCTTCGACGCCATAGAGTTCGGGAACACCTGCGCCTGGATCTTCGAGTGCCTGCACCTGGGCCTCCTGGAGCCAGGGGAGCTGGGGCTGGACGCTGTCCCCTCCTTCGATCCCCTCTCCTTCGATCCCTCGGATTCCGAGAGGAACGCGGATCTCCTGGCGAGGCTGGCCAGGGCGGTGGCCTACGGGGAGAGCGAGCTCTGCAGGCTGGTGGGGCAGGGGATCAGGAGGGCGGCCAGGGAGCTCACCAGGAGGTTCGGGGAGAGGGTGAGGAGGACCGGGAGGAGGTTCGAGGACCTCGGGGTCTACGTGGCCTTCGGTGAGGGGGGATCCATCACCCCCGCCATGTACTGGAGCCCCGGCAACTTCATGCCCGTGCCCATCCAGGGGAAGTACTTCACCTTCTACCACTCGGAGTTCAGGGAGCCCGAGGAGTTCGCGGAGCTCTGCTACGGCAGGGCCTTCAAGGAGATGTACTCGGAGAACAACGGCCTCTGCAGGTTCCACCGGGGGTGGAGCGAGCGCCTCCTCCCCCGCCTGCTGGAGGAGGCCTGGGGGATCAGGGTGGACTACGACGAGCACTGCAGGAGGATCCTGGCGGGGATAGCCGAGTACAACCGGAGGGCGGGGGTGCGCCCCGTCTTCTTCGAGGGGGAGAGGGTGGTGGAGATCGTGACCTCCATGGCCAGGGAGCTCTCGGAGAAGAACGAGAGCGCCAGGAGGTGGTGGGGGAGGTTCGGGGAGGGGAGGAGGGAGGCGGTGGAGGAGTACTGGAGGAGGTTCCTGGAGAGGTACGAGAGCCTGCTGGCCTCCGCCGCCCGGTGAGTCACCTCCGGGAGGACCGGAGGGCTTGGTGGAGCGCCGGATCCCCCCTCCTCCAGGCCCTCAGGGTCTGCCTCACGAGTTCCCTCCTGGAGTACAGCTTGCCCGAGAGGAGGAGGAGGGTGACCGCCAGGGCCCCCAGGTAGAGCCAGAGGGGGGGAACGAAAACCAGGAGGCCGAGGGAGCCCAGGGTCCAGAGGACCCCGCTCCCCACGGCGCAGGGGGCAATGAGGGGGAAGGCCCTCCTGCCCACCCCCAGGGCGTAGGCGGTCATCACCGCCACCATGGAGCCCAGGCAGAAGGCCAGAAGGCCGAGACCGGCCAGGGTCAGGCTTCCCCTCCCTTCCCCCCGCAGGAGGGAGAAGAGCACCACCCTTCGGCTCAGGAGCTCCGCCACCCCCAGCCAGAGGAGGGCGATGAGGGCGTTGCTCCCGGTCACCAGCAGCAGGACCTCCCCCGCCCCGAAGCCCTTCAGGGAGGCGCAGGCCGTCCCCCCCACCGGTCCCAGGATCCAGGTGGAGAGGAAGATCTCCACCAGCTCCCTCATCACCTCATCCCGGGAGGAGGAGGAAATAAGAGTAATCCCTCAGCCTCCCCAGCTCCCTGACCTCCTCCAGCCTGAGCTCCGAGATCCTCTGCTCGTAACGGTAGAACTCCTCCGCCGAGCCGGCCAGCTCCTCGTAGACCAGGGAGAGGGCCACCCGGTAGCTGTTCTCCGTCATCAGCCTGTACTGCCCTATGAGCTGCTCCTTCGCCTCCTCCAGCTCCCCCCTCCCCAGCCCCTCCATCTTCCTGACCTCGGAGAGCATGAGCTCCTTCACCTCCCTCACCTTCCCGGGCTCCGTTCCGGCGTAAAGGGCGGCGTACCCGTAGCTTCTGCCCAGGTTCAGGTGGGCGGAGACCTCGTAGGCCAGCCCCCTTCTGTCCCTGATCTCCTGGAAGAGCCTGGAAGAAGCCCCCTCCGCCAGCACCGCCAGGAAGGAATAGAGCGCGTACCTCCTCCTGTCCCCCAGAGTGGGGGTGTGGAAGCCCAGAGCCAGGTGGGCCTGCCTCAGCTCCCTCCTCCTCTCCGTCCTCCCCCCCTCCCTCCTCACCACCCTCGCCTCCGGCTCGGGCCTGGGGGGGAAGGGGAGGTACCTCCTGGCGAGCTCCACCACCTCCTCCGGATCCACCCTCCCCACCACCGACAGCACCGGGCGGGCGTACTTCTCCCGGAACCTCAGCAGGGACTCCCTGGAGAGCCTCCTCACGGTGGAGGGCGTCCCCAGCACTTCCATCCCGAAGGGCTTCTCGTAGAGGAGGGACTTGATCCTCCCCAGCACGTGGCTCCTGGGGTGGTCGTGGACCATCTTCACCTCCTCCAGCACCACCTTCTTCTCCTTCTCCAGCCTCTCCGGTTCCAGGGTGGAGTGGAAGAGCATGTCCCCCAGGAGCTCCAGCCCCAGCTCCAGGTGCTGGGAGGGGAGCCTGAGCCAGAAGGCCGTGAGCTCCTCCGCGGTGAACCCGTTGAGCGTCCCCCCCTTCTTCTCGACGGCGGCGGAGAGCTCCTCGGAGGAGCGGGTTTCCGTCCCCTGGAAGAGGCAGTGCTCCAGGTAGTGGGCCACCCCCTTCTCCGCCAGGGGCTCGTGGGCCGCCCCCGCCCTCACGGCCAGGACGCAGGAGAAGAGGGGCTGCTGCCTCCTCTCCACCAGAACCGTCATGCCGTTCTCCAGCTCCACCCGGTGAAAGTCCGCCTCCATCGAAGACCCATGGCGGGGGAGGGTTAAGCCTTTTTCCGGCCCCGCGAAGGGTGGGGAGGATGAGGAGCGCCCTGGTCTACGCGGAGGGGTACCTGAAGTACCACTTCGGCCCCCACCACCCCTTCCAGCCCGAGAGGGAGAGGAGGACCGTGCAGAAGCTCAGGGAGCTGGGGGTGATAGGGGAGCACGCCAGGCTGGTGGAGCCTGAGCCCGCCACGGAGGAGGACCTCCTGCTGGTCCACTCCAAGAGGTACGTGGACTTCGTGAGGAGGATGAGCGAGAGGGGGGCGGGCTTCCTGGACTACGGGGACACCCCCGCCACCAGGGAGCTGTACGAGGGGGCCCTCTGGGTGGTGGGGGGATCCCTGAAGGGGGCGGAGCTGGTTAGGAGCGGGGAGGTGGAGCACGCCTTCAACCCGGGAGGGGGCCTGCACCACGCGGGGAGCGAGCACGCGGCCGGGTTCTGCGTCTTCAACGACGTGGCCCTCTCCGTGAGGCACCTGCAGAGGAAGGGGGTGAGGAGGATAGCGGTGGTGGACACGGACGGGCACCACGGGGACGGAACGCAGAACATCCTGTACCGGGAGCCCGTCCTGAAGATCTCCTTCCACCGGGAGGGGATCTACCCCGGCACGGGCTACCCCTGGGAGGTGGGGGAGGGGGAGGGAAGGGGTTACTCCGTGAACGTCCCCCTCCCGGGAGGGACCTCGGACGACGCCTACCTCTCCGCCTTCAGGGAGCTGGTTCCCCCCCTGCTGAGGGCCTACCGGCCGGAGGTCATCATCCACCAGTTCGGGGTGGACGGCCACTTCAGGGACCCGCTGGTGGGGCTGGGCCTGACCACCCACGGCTACCTGGAGCTCTCCAGGACCATGCACGAGCTGGCCCACGAGCTCTGCGGGGGGAGGTACCTGGTGCTGGGGGGAGGGGGATACAGCCCCTCCGACGTCTGCAGGTGCTGGACGGTGATGTTCTCCTTCCTCTCCGGCTTCCCCCTGGAGAGGCTGCGGGGGCTCATGGACGAGAGGAGGACCTCCCCGCCGGAGGTCTGGAGGGAGGTGGGGGAGGTAGTGGCGGAGGTCAAGAGGAACGTCTTCCCCCTCCACGGCCTGGAGGTGAAGGAATGAGGTTCGGGGTGATCTATCCGGCCTACGGTGAGCACGCGGACCCCTCCCTGGCGGCGTGGATGGCCAGGGAGGCGGAGAGGAGGGGGGCCGAGGTCTTCCTGGTCTGGGACCACTTCCTCCTCCCCTTCGAAGGGGGGGAGCGCACGCTGGAGGCCTACACCCTCCTCTCCTACCTGGCGGGGAAGACGGAGAGGATAAGGCTGGGCACCTGCGTCACCCCCTGCCCCTCAGGGATCCCCTGCTGCTGGCCAAGGTGATCTCCTCCCTGGACGTCCTCTCGGGGGGAAGGGTGGTGGTGGGAGTGGGGGCAGGGTGGAACGCTCCCGAGTTCGAGGCCTACGGGAGGTGGGAGGGGGCCGGGGTGAGGGTGGAGAGGACGGGGGAGGCCCTGGAGCTCCTCAGGAGAATGGAGGAGCTGGGCTGATCACTCCCAGAGGGACTTTTCCAGGAACCTCTCCTCCACCCTCCGGTCCTTCCTTATCTCCTTGCTCCTCATCAGCCTCCTCTCCGCATGCTCCAGGGCGGAGGAGAGGGCCTGGGAGAAGCCCCATCCCTCCCCCACCCCCACCAGCTGGAACTTACCCCTGAGCACCAGCCTGCAGCTGACGAGCGGCCTGTTCTTCCCCTCCCCCCTCAGCCTCTTGAAGTGGGCGGTGAGGGTCCCGCCCTTCACGTAGGGGGAGTACTTGCGGGCGAAGGCCTTGAGGTCGGAGAGCATGCGCTCGTACTCCAGGTCCTCCACCTCCTCCCTGCTCAGGGAGAGCTGCAGGTAGACCCCCTCCTCCTCCCTCCCCTTCGCCAGGGCGGAGAGGAGGTCCGCCTTGGTGAGGATCCCCTCCAGCCTCCCGTCCTCCAGGAGCACCACGGAGGCCACGTCCCTGCTCTCCATGAGCTCCACCGCCTCCCTCAGGGTGGCGGTGGGAGGGAGGGAAACCAGGGGCTCGCTCATGATGGACCTCACGGGGTTGCTGAGGGGCCTGGGCTTCTCCCCAGCCAGATCCCCGAACCTGAGCTGGTCCTTCGGCCTCACCACGTGCACCACCAGGTCGTGCATGGTGATGATCCCCACCGGCCTCCCCCTCCTGGTGACCGGAAGCTTGGAGACCCCCTCCTCCCTCATGAGGGCCAGGGCGGAGGAGAGGGGCTCGTTCTCGTCTATGGTCCTCACCTCCCTGGTGGCCAGCTCCCCCACCCGCCTCTTCCCCTCCTCCCCCTCCACCATGCTGCGGAGGAGGTCCATGTCCCTCACCACCCCCACCAGCCTCCCGCTCTCGCAAACGGGGAGGTGCTTCAGGTCGTTCTCCACCATCAGCCTGGCCGCCTCCTCCACCGGGTCCTCGGGGGAGAGGAGGGGGGAGGAGCGGTAGACCGCCTTAACCTTGGTCCTGCTGGGATCCAGTCTGGAGCGGACGATCATGCGCTCCGTGAGCACCCCCCTGCACCTCCCCCTCCCGTCCACCACCAAGAGCGCCCCTCCCGGCTTCACCGCACCCTCCCTGAACATCCCCACCGCCCTAGAGAGGAGCTCCTCCTCCCCTATGGTCCGGAACTCCTTGGACATCACGTCCCTGACCCTCAAGCCGGAGCCCATCCTTCCCCTTTCCCCCAAGGCTTAAAAAAAGGGAGGGGGAGGAAGGAAGACCAGAGGTTCGTCGTGGTGGCTCTGCTGGTGGTGCTGGCGGCCTCCGCCCTGGCGGTCTTCTCCCTCTCCGGAAACCGCGAGCAGGGAGGGGGGCCCGGTCCCAGCTCGGGTCTTTCTCCGGAGTTCTTCCAGGTGGACAGGGTCTACTTCGATGACTGGGTGGACTACATGGGCCAGGTCTCACCCTACGACTTCGCGGTGGTGGTGGAGATCACGAGCGGGGGGAGGGGTGTGAAGGCCTGGTCGGTGGGTCTGGACTACGGGGACGGGATTGGCTTTGAGGACAACGTCATGGAGACCTCCCTCGGGCAACCCCNGCCCCGAGAACCACAAGCTGGTGCTGAAGGAGGACATGGCCAAGTGGACGCTGCCCGATGGAACCCACCCGAAGAGGGGGAGCCTGTACCACGTGAAGGTTCACCTGACCCTGACGGACAACTCCTACGTGGAATGGGAAGGGGACACGGGATACCTGAGCCCGACGTGAGCTACCCACCCCTAAAGGGTGTGGGGTTTCCCGCTCGCATGTGCTAAGCCTCGAGAAGCGGGACCGGGTGGAGTCTCACCCTCAGAGGCTCCGGAGCCTGGCCAGGGTCTCCTCGGCCTCCCTCATAATCCTCTCCACCAGCTCCTTCACGGTGGGCAGGTCGTTGATCCTCTGGGCGCACTCCCCTCCCGCGGTGAGCGCCCTCTCCCTCTCCCCCCGGTAGGTGGCGGAGAAGCCCTCCATCTCCTTCAGGAGGACCTCCACGGGAACGGTGGTGAGGTCGTCGGGCTTGCCCGTGTAGACGCCCGGGGAGTACTTGACCGTAACCTCCACCATCTCCTCGGAGAAGGGGCTCCGGATGTACCTGGCCGGCCCCACGATCCCCCTGGCCACCACGGTCCCCCTGTCCCCAGCCTTCAGGATGCTCTCCTTCCATAGATCCACGAAGTCGCTCTCCTGCGTGCACAGGAACCTGGTTCCCATCTGCACCCCCTGCGCCCCCAGGGCCAGGGCCGCCACCAGGGTCCTCCCGTCGCAGAAACCCCCCGCCCCCACCACCGGCACCCCTGGGCAGGCATCCACCACCGCGGGTAGGAGGGTCATGGTGTGGAGGGGCTCCCAGGCCACGTGGAAGCCGCCCTCGTGCCCCGAGGCTATGATCCCGTCCACCCCGGCCTCCACGCACTTCCTGGCCGCCCTCACCGAGGGCACCACGTGCATCCAGAAGAGGTCCGAGGACTTGACCATCTCCGCCCAGGGGACCGGGTTGCCCGCCGAGGTCACCAGCACCCTGAGCCTCCTCCTCATCTCCGGGTCGTCCTCCCTCACCTCCAGGGTGGCCCTGATCATCTCCTCCGCCGGCCCCCTCACCTCCTCCGACACCATCACGTTGACCCCGAAGATCCCCCCCGACTCCCTCGTCCTCTCCAGCGTGCGCCTGAAGATGTTCTTCAGGGTCTCCGCCGGGGTGGGCCCCTCTATCCCGGGCTCGAAGGTCCTCTTGAACATCTCGTAGGTGTCCTCCGACATGAACTTGAACTCCAGGGCGCTGGCGCTTATCAGGCCCAGGACCCCCGCGTTGGCGCAGGCTATGCAGAGGCGGTTGGTGCCGAAGGGCCCCATGCCCGCCTGTATCAGGGGATACTTGATCCCCAGCCTCTCGCATAGCTCCGTCCTTATCAAGCCATTCTGCTTCTCCCCCCGGCTAAAAAAGGCTTGGGGTGAACCGAACCGGCCTCCGAGGGCTTGAGGGCAACCCAGCTCCGGCCAAGCCACCGGCAGGGGTCTGCTGGCGGTTCAGGGAGCCCTCCTCCCCCCGGGGAGGGGACCCACCTCCTGGGCGGTAAGGTTAAGAAAGGGTGGGAAAGAGGGAGTAGAATGTTCGGGGGTTTCCGGACGGACGAGAGGGGAAGCCTGAGGGTGGGGGAGTTCAGGGCCTCGGAGCTGGCGGAGAGGTTCGGCACCCCCCTCTTCGTGATGGACGGGGAGAGGATCAGGGAAAACTACAGGCGCTTCAGGGAGGCCTTCTCCGGCTGGGGGGAGGTGGTGATCGCCTACGCCTGCAAGGCCAACTCCAACCTGGCGGTTTGCAGGCTGCTGCAGCTGGAGGGGGCCGGGGCGGAGGTGGTCTCGGAGGGTGAGCTCAGGCTGGCCCTCAAGGCGGGCTTTCCTCCCGAGAAGATCTTCTTCAACGGGAACGCCAAGAGCGAGAGGGAGATAGAGCTGGCGGTGGAGAGGGGGGTGAAGCTCAACCTGGACAGCCTGGAGGAGGTGGAGGTGGTGGGGGAGGTGTGCCGGAGGCTGGGAAAGAACACGGAGGTGGGGCTGA
>QNVD01000246.1 GCA_004347925.1 Hadesarchaea archaeon | reverse complement strand
CAGGCGTCGTTTATGGCGTCCGGGAGCCTCTCCCCCCCCACGCTGGTGGCCAGCGCCATCCTCCTCTCCACCTCCAGCTCCCCCGCCACCATCTTCCTCAGGGCCTCCTCGGCCTCGGAGGGGGGGACCTGGGCCAGGAAGCCCCTCCTTCCCAGGCGGACGCCCAGCAGGGGGAGGTGGGGGGCCAGGAGGTGGGCCCCCAGCAGGGTCCCGTCCCCCCCCACCGTGAGGAGGGCCTCCGCCTCCATCTCCTCCACCCTCCTGCCCTCCTCCCCCAGTTTTTGCGCCAGCCTCTCCTCCAGCACCAGCGAGTCCCTGGGCACCGCCCTGAGCAGCTTCCTGACGACTTCCAGGGCGGAGGGGAGGTCCAGGCGGGCTACCACTCCCACCCTCATCCGTCACCACCCTCTACTCGGGGGGATTCTTTTTAATCCCACCGAGGGCGCCGGGGGCCCGCCGGGCCCACTCATCAAAAACCTCTTTAAAGGAGGCGGCTTAGAGTAGTAGGATTCCCATGAAAGAAGTGGTGGAGGTGGGCAAGCTCAGGGAGGGCAGGTTCATCATCATAGACGGGGAGCCCTGCAGGATCGTGGGGTACAGCACCTCCGCCCCCGGAAAGCACGGGCACGCGAAGGCCAAGATAGACGCCATCAGCTTCTTCGACGGGCAGAAGAGAACGGTGATAAAGCCCACGAGCGCCAAGGTGGAGGTTCCCATCGTCAAGAGGGGGAACGCCCAGGTCCTGGCGGTGGTCAAGAACAACGCCCAGCTCATGGACCTCACCACCTATGAGACCTTCGAGCTCCCCATTCCCATGGAGCTCAGGGGCGAGATAAAGGAGGGGGTGGAGGTCGAGTACATCGAGGCCCTGGGGAGACGCAAGATCGAGAGGGTGAAGTAGCTCCACGTCCCGCCGGTCTGATAGCTTGAGGTTTGAGGTGGAAAGGATAAGGGCCCAGGCCGAGGAGGATTTCGAGAGGGCCTGGAGGGAAAGCGCCGGGCTCCTGAGGGTGAAGAAGGGGGCGCACCGCCACGCCAGGAAGACCAGGACCCATCCCCTCATGGACCTGCTGGTGGAGGTGAGGAGGGTTCTGCTGGAGGAGGGGTTCACCGAGGTGGTGCTCCCCATGATCGTGGACTCCTCGGAGGTGGTGAAGCAGTACGGTCCCGAGGCCGCCGTGATCCTGGACAGGGTCTTCTTCCTGGCGGGGCTGGAGAGGCCGGATATAGGCATGAGCAGGAGGGAGAGGGAGGCCATCCTTCAGCTGGTCCCTGGCTTCAGCAAGTTCGAGGAGCTGCAGGCCATCCTCAGGAGGTACAAGAAGGGGGAGGTGAGCGCCGATGATCTGCTGGAGGTGATGGTGAGCGAGCTGGGGATCTCCGAGGAGCAGGCCTCGGGCATCGTGGGCAGGATCTTTCCCCAGTTTAAGGAGATGCGGCCCGTTCCTTCCACCCTCTCCCTCCGCTCCCACACCACCTCCCTGTGGTTCCCCGCCTTGGCCGAGTTCCTGAGGAGGGAGCCCCTCCCCATCCAGCTCTTCTCCATAGGCCCCAAGTTCAGGAGGGAGCAGAGGCTGGACAGGACCCACCTCTACGAGTCCTGGACCGCCTCCCTGGTGGAGATGGATGAGGACCTCTCCCTGGAGGACGGGAAGGAGCTCACCCTAAGGATCTTCGAGAGGCTGGGCTTCGGGGAGGTGGAGCTGAGGACGAAGAGGGCCACCTCCAAGTACTACGCGCCGGGGATGGAGTTCGAGGTCTTCCTAGCCTCCCGGGGGGAGGAGGTGGAGGTGGCGGACGGAGGGATGTACAGTCCCGTGGCCCTGAGCAGGTACGGGATTCCCTACCCCGTGTTCAACCTGGGCATAGGGCTGGAGAGGCTGCTGATGATAAGGACGGGGGAGGAGGACGTGAGGAGGCTGGTCTATCCCTACCTCTACACCCAGCCTTCCTTCTCCGACCGGGAGCTGGCGGGGATGGTGAGGGTGGGGGAGCAGCCCCTCACGGAGGAGGGGCGCAGGATAGCGGAGGCCATAGTGAGGACGGCCAGGGAGCACGCCGATGCCCCCAGCCCCTGCGAGTTCGAGGCCTACCGGGGGGAGGTGGGGGGGAGGAGGGTGGTGGTGAAGCTGGTGGAGCCGGAGGAGGGAACCAGGCTCATAGGTCCGGCGGGCTTCAACACCCTCTACGTCTTCGAGGGGAACCTGGTGGGGCTACCGCCCGCCGGGTGGAAGGATGACGAGTTCCTGCGCCGGGTGAGGGAGAAGGGGGTTTGCACGGGCATCACGTACCTCGGGGCGCTGGCGGCCCTGGCGGCCAAGAGGATAGAGGAGGCCGCCAGTGAGGGAAAGCCGGTGAAGATCAGGGTGAGGAACGTGAAGTCCCCCTCCGACATCAACGTGGTGGTGGAGGAGGTGGCCCAGCGGTACCTCACCTCCCAGAGGAAGAGGATCGACGTGAGGGGGCCGGTCTTCACCACCATCACGGCGGAGTTCGAGTGAGCTTTTATCCAAGGGAGAAAAGGTCGAAGAGTTGAAGAATTGATAGCCCTGGTGTATCTGCCCGAGAGCTTCTCATCCCCCCAGTCGGCGGGGGACCGGCTGCGGGATCTCCTCCTCTACTTCCGCACGGGAGAGATCCGGGCCGGCTCGGCCTGGCCCCCCTTGGGCCTGCTGTATCTGGCGTCCGTGCTGGAGGAGGCGGGGTACGAGGTTTCGGTGCTGGACGCCGCGGTTAGGGGATGGGATCTGGAACGGGTGGAGGGGTGGGTGAGGAGGAAGGATCCGGAGGTGCTTGGCCTCAGCACCTTCGCCGGCAACCTCGGGCACGCGGTGGAGCTGGCCTGCAGGCTGAAGGAGGCCTCCCCGGAGAGGAAGATCCTGCTGGGGGGTCCCCAGGCCACCTTCACGGCCGATGCCCTCCTGAGGAAGTACCCCTTCGTGGACCTGGTGGTTAGGGGGGAGGGGGAGGGAACCATATTGGAGGCCGTCAGGGTCCTGGAGGGGAGGGAGGAGCCGGGGAGGGTCAGGGGGATCTCCTACAGGGAGGGGGACCGGGTGGTTCACAGCCCCCCGCCAGCCCCGTCCCCGATCTGGACGCCCTGCCAAGGCCCGACAGGAGCCTGCTGGGGGCCGAGTACTCCAATGCCCTGGGCCCCTTGAGCTTCTCCTCCGGGAGGTTCACCACCGTCCTCACCTCCAGGGGTTGCCCCCACCGCTGCACCTTCTGCAGCTGCACGGCCTTCCGGGGAAACCTCTGCAAGTTCAGGTCCCCGGAGAACCTGGTGGGGGAGCTGGAGGAGCTGGCCGGGGAGGGATACGAGGAGGTGGGGTTCGTGGACGACAGCTTCACCCTGGTCAGGAAGAGGGTGGAGAGGATATGCGAGCTGATGAGGGAGAGGAGGCTGGACATCAGCTGGTGGTGTGGGACGAGGGTGGACGCCGTGAGCCTGGAGCTCTTCCGGGAGATGAAGAGGGCGGGGTGCGAGGCCGTCTTCTTCGGACTGGAGAGCGGGAGCCAGAGGATCTTGGATTACTACCAGAAGAGGATAACCCCGCAGCAGTCCGTGAGGGCCGTGGAGGCGGCCAGGAAGGCGGGGCTGAACACCACGGGGACCTTCATCGTGGGGGCACCGGTGGAGACCAGGGAGGAGGTCCTCCAGACCCTCAGGTTCGCGGAAAGGCTGAGGATGGATGCGGTGGGGATAGGTCCCCTCTGGGTCTATCCGGGCACCCAGCTCTGGAACGACCTGGTTTCCAGGAATCCCGAGCTGGGGGAGAGGTACTGGGAGTCGGGGTTCGTGCCGGTGGAGCTGGGGATGTGCCCCTACTCCGAGGAGTGGCTCCTTGAGGCCATAGGAAGGACCCTCAGGAAATTTTACCTGAACCCCCTCTACCTCTCCTGGCAGCTGTTCAAGACCCTGAGGGATCCCTACCGGAGGAGGGTGCTCTCCGAGAGGCTCTCCTCCCTCCTCTCCTGAGCTAGGCGAAGTACCTGCGGAGGCCCTCCATTCCCCTCCTCGCCGTCTCCCCAGGTTCCCCGGGATTCCAGAGCTCCGCTATGAGCATCCCCCCGTAACCCAGCTCCCTCAGGGCCCCGGAGAGGGCGCCGAAGTCTATCTCCCCCTCCCCCGGCACCAGATGGTCATCGTCCTTCCCCCTGTTGTCGTGCACGTGCACGTGCAGGAGGCTCTTCCCCATGGCCCTGACCTGGGAGCGGACGTCCAGCCTCCTCCCCTCCTCCCTCTCCCTCAGGTTGGCGTGCCCCACGTCGTAGGCTATGCCGGCGCCCACCTCCTCCACCACCTCCCTCAGCTCCTCGGGGGTGGAGAAGGGGCTGTGGGGGGAGCTTCCGTTCTCCACGGCCAGCCTCACCCCCAGCTCCCCGGCCCTTCCCGCCAGGGACCGCAGCAGGGAGAGGCATCTCTCCCTGGCCCGCTGGAGGAACTCGGGGGTGGGGACCCTGCACGTTCCCGTGTGCACCACCACGATTTCCCCTCCCAGCAGCCGGCAGGCCTCCATCCCCCTCTCCGCCAGCCTCCTGTTAAGCTCGAAGACCTCGGGGTGGTGGCTGACGGGATTGAGGTCCAGGAAGGGGGTGTGCACGGAGGGTTCCATCCCCCTCTCCCTCAGCTCCCTACCCAGCTCCCTGAGCCTCTCCCTGTCCTCCTCCCACCTGAGGGAGAAGTGGGGGACCTCGTAGATCACCTCCAGGCACTCGTAGCCCAGCTCCTGGAGGAGCGGGAGGGCCTCCTCCAGCTTCCCCCTCACGAAGAGCAGGCTGGACAGCCCCAGCTTCATCTGGATGGCATCGAGCCCTAGGCTTAAATAGCATCTTCAGGCGCCAGCCCGTTTCGAGGAAAACAGGAAGGGGCCCTGCTCCGGCGCCGAGCCCATGGTTGCGGGCCCTGGGAGGGCCTGAAACCTCAGAAGCGGCGGGGGGCTTCCCTGGGCCACCTCCTCAGCAGGAGGTAGGAGAGGGGGGCGCCCAGCACGAAGAGGAGGAAGGAGGCCCACATCACGGAGGCGGGGGAGAGGGAGTAGAGGTATCCGCCTGCGGCCGTGCCCAGGGAGGAGCCGAGGTAGAAGGAGAGGTCCATGAAGGCCTCCGCCCTCCCCCTCAGCCCCCTTGGGGTGAGGAGGGCCACGGAGCCCCTCTCCACCCCGTAGGTGAGGGAGCCGCACAGGTTGATGATCACCAGGGAGAGGAAGATGCAGGGGACGGAGCGGAAGAGGACCAGGAGGGGGGAGAGGCTCTCCACCAGCAGGAGGTGGCTGTAGAGGAAGGAGGGGGGGACGTTCCTGAGCTTCCGGCTGAGGGGAAGGGCCAGGGGATAGGAGAGGGAGGAGAGGGCGACGGCAAGCCCGAACTCCGTGAAGCTCATCAGCTCCAGGTCCCTCACCGCGTAGAGCACCAGGAAGAAGTTGAACATGGATAGGGCGCTGATGAGGAGGAGGATCCTCAGGAGGATCAGGCCCTTCAGCAGGCGGTGGAGGGAGAGGAAGTCCCTCAGCGGGCTCCAGGGGGCCCTCCCGGGTCTGGGGAGGGTCTCGGAGAGCACGACAGCCCTCACCAGCGCCATGGCCAGGGTCACCGCTCCCCCGGTGAGGAAGGCCGCCCTGAGACCGGGGATTCCCCAGACGTCCCTCATCACCCCTCCCAGCACGGGGGAGAGGGAGTAGGGGAGGTGCTCCGCCACCACGGCCAGGGTGAAGACCCCGAGCAGTCCCCCCCTCACCGAGTCCATGATCATGGCGTTGAAGGCCGGAAAGTAGAAGTAGGCGGCCCCCTCCAGGAGGGCGGCCAGCACGAGGCCCAGGGTGCCCCCGGCGGAGGAGTAGAGGAGGAGGGAGAGGCCCAGGAGGACGGTCCCCCAGACGACGGGCTTTTTCCTCCCCAGCCTGTCCGCCGCCAGCCCCCCGGCGACGAAGGAGAAGACGCACGTGAGGCTGCGGAGGGAGCTGATCATCCCCGCCAGCAGGGGGTTGCCCGTGAGGGAGTAGGCGTACTCGGAGAAGTAGGGGTAGGCCAGCCCCATGGAGAAGCTGATCAGGGCGGCGGAGAGGAGGAGGGCCCTGACGTTTTTCTTCAACCTTCCACCCCGCGCAGGCGGAGGAGGACGGGCAGGGAGAGGAGCTCGGCGGAGAGGGAGAAGGCCACCAGCAGCCCGGGGGAGGGATAGAGCAGGCCCATCAGGGCGTTTCCGGCGAAGCCGGAGAGGCCGTAGAGGGAGGAGAAGAGGCCGTAGGCCGTCCCCCTCTTACCCCCGGGGACCATCTCCCCCACGGCCGCCCTCATCACCGTCTCCTGCACGCCCATGGAAGCCCCCCAGAGCACGACCGCGAGCAGCCCTCCCCCCTTCCCCCCCGCCAGGAAGGCCAGGGGGGCGACGGGGAGGGAGAGGAGGGGGACGAGGAGGAGGGAGGAGAGGCCCCTCCGGTCGTAGGCCCTCCCCGCCCAGAGGGCCAGGAGGGCGTCCGTCCCCATGGCCAGGGCGTAGAGGAGGGGGATCTCGGCGTCGGAGAAGGAGGAGGTGAGGCGGTAGGCCAGGAGGGGGAAGGTCAGGAAGCCGGAGGTGGAGAGGACCACGAAGAGGAGGTAGGGCCTGAAGCCCCTTTTCACCCGGGCCTCCCCCCTCCCCCTCTCCAGCAGGGAGGGGCGGGGGTAGAGCCTCCAGCCCAGCAGGAGGAAGAGGAGCAGGAGCAGGGCGGGGAGGAGGAGGAAGGAGAAGGCCCCCCTGTAGCCCCGGAGGGAGATCAGGAGGGCCACCAGGAGGGGACCGGCCACCGCCCCCACCTGATCCAGGGCCTCGTGGATCCCGAAGCCCCACCCCCTCCCCACCCGCCAGGTGGCGTGGGAGAGCATGGCGTCCCGGGGAGGGGTCCTCACGGCCTTCCCCATCCTCTCCAGAAGGAGGAGGAGGACCGCCAGCTGCCAGGAGCCGACCAGGCAGAGGAGGGGGAGGGAGAGGAGGGCCAGGTAGCCCAGGAGGGTGAGGCCCCAGTAGCCCCCCCGCCGGTCGGAGAGGTAGCCGGAGAGGGGACGGAGGCCGTACCCCAGGAACTCCCCCAGACCGGAGGCCGCCCCCACCACGGCGGCGCTCGCCCCCAGGGAGGCCAGGAAGGGACCGGCCGCCCCCCTGACCCCCTCGTACACCACGTCCCCCAGGAGGCTCACCAGGCCCAGCAGGAGGATGAAGCGAAGGGCCTTCCTTCTCTCAGCGGACACCTTCCACCTCTTCCTCCCCCATATTTCTGGGTTCACCCGGGCCTCTCCCCGAAGGGATTGCCCACCCTAAGGATGTTCTCGGCCAGGGAGGAGTGGGGGGGAAGGATGAGCCCCCTAGAGCACGCCTCCCTCCTGAGCCTCTCGATGAGGCGGGGGAAGTCTATGGATCCCGGACAGATCTCCCTGCAGGCCCCGCATCCCGTGCAGGCGAAGAGCCCCGCCCTGATCGCCTCCTCCGGCCCCAGCACGAACCAGGTCCTCACCACCCCTATGGGTCCCGCCCCCACCCTGGAGGAGAAGGCGTGGGCCGTCTCCAGCAGGACGGGGCAGACCGAGAGGCAGGCCCCGCAGTTGCAGCAGTAGAGCAGCTCCCCCATCCCCCTCCTCACGGCCTCCCTCCTCCATCCGTCCAGCAGGACCACGTGCACCTCCTTCGCCCCGTGCATGCCGAACTGCTCTATCCCCATCACGTCCGCCGTCCTGGAGGGCCCCTTGATGAAGGAGTAGTAGGCCCCCGTCACGGTGAGGAAGGCCTCGCAGGTCTTCATCACCGTGGCCGCCTCCTCCAGCGTGGGCACTATCTTGTCTATCCCCGCCACCGCCAGGTGCCTCTCCGGCAGCCTGGTGATGAGGCTTATGTTCCCCTCGTTCTCCACCAGCCCTATCGCCCCCTCCTCCGCCGCTATGGCGTTGGCTCCCGTGAGGGCCACCCTGGCCCCCAGGATCCTCTCCCTCAGCCTGAGCCTGGAGGCCCTCACGATCTCCTCCACGTCGGGGGGAAGCTCCCTCCCCACCTCCCTGGAGAGGGCCCCGGCCACCTCCTCCAGGGTGAGGTGCACGGCTGGCCCCACCGGGTGGAGGGGTTCCCCCCCGCTCAGCTGGATGATCCTGTCCCCCAGGTCGGTCTCCACCACCTCCACCCCCCTCCCCTCCAGCCTCTCCAGCAGGTCCAGCTCCT
>QNVD01000245.1 GCA_004347925.1 Hadesarchaea archaeon | reverse complement strand
CCACCACCTCCCTGATGGGGATCCGGTGGATGGGGTCCACCGCGGAGGGGGAGTCGTAGGTCACGGAGGCCGGTCCCGTCCAGATGGTCTCCCTTCCCTGCGGGTCCCTGTGGAAGTCCACGTCCGAGTACCACTTCACCAGCTGGGTCAGGCCATCCCCTCCCCTGATGGGTGGCAGGTGCCTGACGGAGAGGAGGGGGGTGGGCTTGGGGAGGACGGCGTTGACCAGATCCATGGCCACCCTCTCCTCAGGCTTGAAGGTGAAGGTGAGGAGCCTCTTCCCCCTGGGCCTCTCCATGATGGCCTGAACCACGTCGTACTCCTTGGAGAACTCTATGTGGGCCAGCTTCTTGGGCGCCCCCGCCAGCTCCCTTCCGGCCGCCATGGCCGCGTCGTTGGTCACGTAGATGTAGGGGATGTAGTACCCCAGCTCCCCCCTGACGTCCCTGGCTTGGATCACGGAGAGGAACTCGTAGTACTCCCCCAGGGTGGAGAAGGAATAGTGGGAGATCCAGAGGCCCGCGTAGGGGGGGTCGGAGAAGAGCTCCACCCCCTCGGGGAGGAGGGCCTCCACCGCCCTGTCCGTCTCCACCATGGCCAGCAGGCACTCGCAGTTCCTGTACTCTATCTTGAGGCGCTCCGCCGGGGTGCCGGGGGAAAGGTGGGTGCCGTAGAGGGAGGAATCGAAGGGAATGGAGAGGCCTTCCTTACCACCCCGGAGCACCACGAAGAGAAGTGGGCTGAGGGGGATAAAACCTTTTCTCACCGAGGCGGGTAGTCAGCCTACCACTTCCGGTACCTCTGGATCTCCTGGGTCAGGTCCACGCTGGTGAGCATGACCGTTCTGCAGCAGTACCTCTTGAGCCCCATCTCGTCCAGCACGGTTCCCGGGTTCTCCCCCGCCTTGACCCTGCGGTCGAACTCCTCGTACTTGTCGGCCAGGAGCTTCCCGCAGGTGATGCACCTTATAGGCCTCATTCCCTCACCTGTAGCTCTTCTGGTATTTGGCCCTTGCCCCGTATCCCTCGGGCTTCTTGGGCAGCTTGAACCTGGTGTCGCTCTTTATGAGGGTCCAGTCGTACTGCCTGAAGATTTCCCTGAGGTCCGGTTTCTCCTCCTTCGCCCACTCTATCAGGCCCCTGGCTATGGCCGTCCTGGCGGCATCGGCCTGTCCCATCACCCCTCCCCCCCTCACCCTCACCCTTATGTCCACCTTCTTGGCCACCTCCTCCGCCAGCAGGAGGGGCTCCAGGATCTTCAGCCTGGCCAGCTCCGGTCCGTAGGTCTCCAGGGGGACCCCGTTCAGGTAAACCTTCCCGGTGCCCTCGGTGAGCACCGCCCTGGCCACCGCCGCCTTCCTCCTTCCCGTTTCTATCACCCTTTTTCCGCTCAGAACCTCGCCCCCAGGAGCCTACTCAGCTCTCCCACCTTAATAAACCGCGTCCTGCCCAGTTTCTCGGCCTCCGCCTCCGGCAGCCTGGCGAGTTCCTTGCCCTGGAACTCGGGTGGGACCCCCACGTAGACCCTGAGCAGGCGGTAGGCCTTCCTGCCCTTTTCCTGGTGCTTGGGCAGCATCCCCCTCACGGTCAGCCTGACTAGGTCGTCAGGGCGCCTGTGGTGGAAGGGGCCCTTCCTGGGGTTGGCCAGGTTCCTGGTCTGGAACCAGGCCTGGTAGGAGGCCAGGATGGAGGGCTTCTTACCCGTGATCAGCACCTCCTCCGCGTTCACGATGGTTACCCTCTCGCCCTCCAGCAGCCGCTTGGCCACCACGCTGGCCAGCCTCCCCAGCACGTGCCCCTTGCCGTCCACCACCAGCATGCTCTCACTCCACTATCCTGAGTCCCTTCCCCTCAGGGTTCTCCTCCAGCAGCTGCAGCAGGCTTAGGGCCTCCCCCCCCGCCCCCACGATCTTCCTCTTGGCCGGGGCGGAGAACCGGAAGGCAGCCACCCGGAGGGCCTTGGTGAGCCTGCCCGCCGCCAGCACCTTCCCCGGCACCACCACCGTCTCCCCCTCCCCCGCGTACCTTTCCAGCTGGCTGACGTTGACCTCCGCCCTGCTCCTCCTGGGGCGGGAAAGCCTGTCGGCCAGCTCCAGCCAGATCTTCGCCTTCCTCTTCCGGCCCTCCTCCCTCAGCCTTCTCACCAGGGCCCGCAGCACGGGATTGGTAGGACCTGTGGGTCGCATATTCTCACCTGGGTGTTCGGGGTTAAATGGGCTTTCCTCCCCAAAAGCTTTTAGTGCTGGGGAGGAAGAAGAGAAATTGGGCTGGCGGAGGGAAGGGGGGGAGGGAGGATGAGGGTTGCCGTACGCCAGCAAGCTGGAGCTCAAGGGCTTTAAGTCGTTCAGGGACAGGGTAGAGCTTCCCCTCTCCAAGGGCCTAACGGTCATAGGGGGTCCCAACGGCTCCGGTAAGAGCAACATCGTGGACGCCCTCTGCTTCGTTCTGGGGTGGATGAGCGCGAAGACCATGCGCGCGGAGAGGTTTTCGGACTTCCTGTTCAGGGGGAAGGGGAAGTCGGCACCCTACGCGGAGGTCTCCCTCCACTTCAACAACGAGGACGGGGGCCTGAAGGTGGGCTCCGACACCGTGGTGATCACCAGGGTGGTGGACAGGGAGGGGAGGTCCACCTACCTGCTGAACCGCAAGCGGCTGAGCAGGCAGGAGGTGGTGGACCTGCTGGGTAAGGATCTGGGTGTGGGGGAGTACAACTTCATCCTCCAGGGGGACGTGGACCGCTTCGTGAACATGAACCCCCTGGAGAGGAGGGGAATAGTGGAGGAGCTGGCGGGGGTGGCGGAGTACGAGGCCAAGAAGGAGAGATCCCTGGCCGAGCTGCAGAGGGTGGAGGAGAAGCTCTCCGCCAAGAGGGTGCTCCTGGAGGAGGTCTCCAAGACGCTGGAGAGGCTGAGGGTGGAGAGGGAGAACGCTCTCCTCTACAGGGAGCTCAGGGAGCAGCTCCTCTGGCTGAGGAAGGAGAAGTGCGAGCGCGACCTCTTGAGGGTTAGGGAGAGGAAGGAGGAGCTGGAGGGGAGGATGAAAAAGCTGGAGGAGGAGCACCGCCTCCTGACGGAGAGGCTCTCCTCGCTGAGGGAGGAGGAGAGGAGGCTGGGGGAGGAGATAGAGAGGGGGGCGGCCCCGCTGCTGGACTCCGAGAGGATGAAGCAGAGGGTGAGGGACTTGGAGGACCAGCTGGAATCCCTCCGGAGGCAGGAGGAGGAGGTGGAGAGGGAGATGAGGGGTCTGGAGGAGGAGGTGAAGAAGCTGGGGCCCAGCTTGGAGGAGCGCCTCTCCAGGTTCAGGGAGGGATGCCGCAGGTTCCTGGAGCTCAGCGCCTCCTTCCTGAGGAGGAGGTACGGCTCCCTGGAGGAGGCCCTCGCGGACCTCAAGGAGCTCAGGAAGGCGGTGGAGGAGCTGGGGGAGCGGTTGAGGGCGGTGGAGGAGGGCATGAGCAGGGCCTCGGATTCACCCTCCCATCCCAGGGAGAGGATGATCTACGCGAAGGCGAGGCTGGCCCAGATAGAGAGGACCAAGAGGGAGGTGGAGGGTAAGCTGTCCGAGGCCGAAAAGGAGCTGGGTCGCCTCTCCTCCCTGGAGAGGAAGGCCAGGGAGGAGCTGGAGGGGAAGAGGAGGAGAAGGGAGGAGCTCAGGAAGAAAATCGGGAGGCTGGAGGAGGAGGAGGGCGAGGTGGGTGGCAGGCTCAGGAGGGCGGAGCAGGAGAAGGGCTCCCTGGAGGCCGAGGAGAGGGCCCTCCTCCTCAAGCTGGAGGAGGTGAGCAGGGAGGCGTCGGAGGTGAAGCCCAGGAGGGTGGAGGGGGTGGGGAGCGAGAGGGAGCTGGAGAGGAAGATAGGGGAGCTGGAGGCCAGGATGAGGGAGCTGGAGCCCGTGAACATGAAGGCGGTGGAGCAGTTCGAGGAGGAGGAGAGGAAGTACTCCTCCCTGAAGGAGACCCACGACAAGCTGGAGAGGGAGAAGCAGGTCATCCTGAACTTCATGGAGGAGATAGAGAGGAAGAAGAGGGAGGCCTTCCTCTCCGTTTTCAGGGAGCTTTCGGAGAACTTCGGGAAGATCTTTTCGGAGCTCTCCCCGGGTGGGGAGGCCAGGCTGGTGCTGGAGTCCGAGGAGGATCCCTTCAAGGGGGGCGTGGAGGTGGTGGCCAGGCCCGCCGGGAAGGAGGTGCTGAGGGCGGAGTCCATGTCGGGGGGGGAGAAATCCCTGGTTGCCCTGGCCTTCATTTTGGCCGTGCAGAGGCTGAAGCCGGCCTCCTTCTACGTCTTCGACGAGATAGACGCCCACCTGGATGACGAGAAGGTTCCCAGGGTGGCCAAGCTGCTCAAGAAGTACTCGGAGAACTCCCAGGTCATCGTGGTCACGCTGAAGGACCCCATCATGAGCGTGGCCGACAGGCTCTTCGGGGTGACCATGGAGGGAGGGGTCTCCAGGATAGTTTCCCTGGACCTCTCCAAGTACGGGGGATAGAATGGAAGTGGTGGTGGACGAGCCCTTCGAGATCCTGCTGCACCTGGTCCAGGAGGGCAAGCTGGATCCCTGGGAGGTGGACATAGAGGTGGTGATGGAGGCCCTGTGCAAGAGGATCTTCGAGAGGGGGGTGGACCTGAGGCTCTCCGGGAGGGCGATGCTCTCCTCCTCCATCCTCCTGAGGCTCAAATCGGAGGGAACCGGGAACGGGAGGGGGGAGGATGGGGAGGAGGAGCTGGAGCCCCCCGAGCTGGAGCTCCCCGAGATAGGTCCCCTCTTCCTGATCCAGCACGAGGGGAGGAAGATAGGGCTGGAGGAGCTTCTCTCCGCCCTGAGGGAGGCCCTGCGCGAGGTTCCTCCACCCAGGGTGCCGGAGCGCAGGCTGGTGGAGAAGATGGTGAGGAGGATCAACGAGTTCCGCCTGCGCATAGAGGAGTACCTGGAGGGGCTCTACTCCAGGATCCTCTCCCTCTCGGGGGGAGGGGAGGTGGCTTTCTCCTCCCTGCTGGAGGAGCCCACCAGGAAGTGCGCGGTCAGGACCCTCCTCCTCCTCCTTTTCCTCTCCCACCGCAGGAAAGTCAGGCTCCGGCAGGAGGAGCCCTTCGGGGAGATATACGTGAGCCCGGTGAGGGAAGGAGATGGGACTGGAGAGGGACAAATCGCTGGTGTATGCGGCCCTGTACGCGAGTGACAGGCCCCTGACCCTGGCGGAGCTCAAGGGGATTTTGGGGACCTCCTCGGAGACCTACGTGGAGAAGGTGGTGGAGGAGCTGAGGAAGGGTCTGGGGCCGGACTCCCCCTTCGAGCTGGTTAACACCGCCAGGGACGCGGTGATGCTGAGGCTCAGGGAGGAATACCTGCCCAGGCTGAAGGGGCTGGTGAGGAAGGTCAGGCCCTCCAGGGGCATGCTCAAGACCCTTGCCCTGATAGCCTACGAGCAGCCCGTCCACCTCTCCAGGCTGGCAAAGCTGAGGGGGGGGCACGTGTACGAGCACGTGAGGCAGCTGGTCTCGCTGGGTTTCGTGGAGTCCAAAAGGGTGGGGCGCACCAGGGTGCTCAGGACCTCCCGGAAGTTCGCCAGCTACTTCGGGCTGGAGGACGATGAGGAGCTCATCCACCAGAGGCTGCAGGCGGGGCTGGGAAGGGAGGGCAGGGGGGAGAGGGGGAGCCGAAAGGCTCAGAACCTTTTTTAAAGGAGGAGGGGAAGAGGGAGCGGTATGAGCAGGTGGCAGGGACGATCGCTCAGGAAGCCCAGCGGTGGCAGGATCTGGAGGAGGAGGGAGAAGAGGAAGAGGGAGCTGGGGGAGGAGTACATACCGGCGGTGGTGGGGGAGAAGGAGAAGAGGGTGGTGGTCAGGACCATGGGAGGGGGGAGGAAGCTCAGGGTGAGGGTGGTGGAGAAGGCCAACGTTCTGGATCCCAAAACGGGGAGGTACGCGTTGGTCAGGGTGCTGGGGGTGGTGGAGAACCCCTCCAACCCCCACTACGTCAGGAGGAACATCGTCACCAAGGGGGCGGTGATAAAGACGGAGCTCGGAAGGGCCAAGGTGGTGAGCAGGCCTGGCCAGGAAGGGGTGATAAACGCCGTCCTGCTCCAGGAGGGCTGATCGGCTCAGCCGCTCCGGGCTCTCTCCCCTTTGTTATATGTCAACTCCCATATACAAGCCTTATAAATATATAACGGCGTTATAAAAGGGAAATGCCCAAGACCGTTCAGGAGATAAACGAGCGTATAAGGCGCGGGGAGGCCGTGGTTCTCACCGCGGAGGAAATGGTGGAGCTGGTGAGGTCCAGAGGGCCCCAGGCGGCGGCGGAGGAGGTGGATGTGGTCACCACGGGCACCTTTGGGGCCATGTGCAGCTCGGGAGCCTTCCTCAACTTCGGCCACTCCGATCCCCCCATCAAGCTCGGTGGGGGGGAGGCCTACCTGAACGACGTTCCGGCCTACACGGGCCTGGCGGCGGTGGACGTCTACTTGGGAGCCACAGCGGTATCGAGATCGAAGGGGATGGAGTACGGAGGGGGGCACGTGATCGAGGACCTGGTGAGGGGGAGGGAGGTGGAGCTGGTGGGGAGGGGGTACGGCACGGACTGCTATCCGAGGACGGAGATCAGGACCACCCTCACCCTCGGAGACCTGAATCAGGCCATCCTCTGCAACCCCAGAAACAGCTATCAGACCTACGTGGCGGCCACCAACTCCACGGATAGAACGATTTACACCTACATGGGCATCCTCCTGCCCGAGTTCGGCAACGCGACCTTCGCAGGGGCGGGTTGCCTCAGCCCCCTGACCAGGGATCCGGAATACAGAACGCTCGGGACGGGCACGCGCATCTTCCTGGGGGGAGGGGAGGGGTACGTGGTGGGGGAGGGAACCCAGCATTCCCCCCGCAACCAGAAGGGGACCATCATGGTGGCGGGGGACCTCAAGGGGATGGACGCCCGCTTCCTGAGGGGTGGGACGATCACCCGGTATGGCTGCACCCTCTTCGTGGGGCTCGGCATTCCCATCCCCATCCTGGACGAGCGGCTGGCCGCGGAGGCGGGAAGGGGCAACGAGGAGATCTTCATCGACCTGGTTGACTACGGCGTACCCAGGAGGGAGCGGCCGGTCCTGAGAAGGGTGTCCTACGCCGAGCTTTACTCCGGGAAGATTGCCCTCAACCGGAGGGAGATACCCGTCTCTCCCCTGACCAGCCTCAGAATGGCCAGGGAAATAGCCGAGCTCCTGAAGAGGAGGATAGAGAGGGGGGAGTTCCTCCTTTCCGAACCCTCCAGGAGGCTCCCCACCGACACCCCCTTCAGCCCCATGAAGCAGGTGGAGCCCCTCCTGAAGGTGGGGAGGCTCATGACGAGGAGGCTCGTGACGGTGGGGCCGGAGGAGAGCCTGGAAAGAGCGGCGGAGCTCATCAAGCAGCACGGGATAGACCATCTCCCGGTGGTGGAGAGGGGCAAGCTGGTGGGGATCGTCACCTCCTGGGACCTAGCGGTTTCCATAGGAACGGGAAAAAGGAAGCTCAGGGAGATCATGACCAGAGAAGTGGTAACGGCCCAGGAAGAGGAGCCCATAGAGGTGGTGGTGAGAAGGCTCAAGCAGCACGGGATCTCCGGGGCACCCGTGGTCAACGGGAAGGGGGAGCTGGTGGGCATCATCACCACGGACGACATTTCAAGAGCCCTGGAGGAGAAGAAGTGAGCCCCGGGGGGTCACCGCCTGCCCGGAGGGTTGGGGCCGGAGATTCCCTCCAGCCCCTCACCCGCCCCTTCCATCTTTATAACAGTGTTATCAAGGATGGGGATGAAACCGCCCTGTGAGGTGTTCAGGGATTTCCTTCCGGCCATTAGGGCCATCCTCGTCAAGGATCTGGTCGAGAGGCACCACCTGAGCCAGGTCGAGGTGGCGGACAGGCTGGGAATCACCCAGCCCGCCGTCAGCCAGTACCTCCGATCCCTGCGGGGGGCGAGCCGCGTCAGGGCCCTCCTGAAGAGAAGCGACTTCATGAGTTCCCTTAGGAGGCTCTCGGATGCCATCGCAGCCGGAGAAATGGGGGGGGATCAGATAGCGAGGGAGTACTGCCATCTCTGCGCGATGCTGAGAAAGGGCCCCTCCCCCTGACCCGAGCCTCCCCTCCAGGTTTTCCTCGAATTAGGTGAGTTCTGTTGCTTCCACCGATACAAAAGTGGGATCCGCATCCCGTCGGCCCGAGGGGATGATCCGGCTGGACCCG
>QNVD01000244.1 GCA_004347925.1 Hadesarchaea archaeon | reverse complement strand
GTGAGGGAGCTCCTCCCTCCCCTCCTTCCCCCCCTCTCGGTGCGGAGGAGCCTGAAGCCCAGCTCCCTCTCCAGCCCCCTCACCACCCCCCAGGCGTGCCGGTAGGACATGCCCAGCTTCCTGGCCGCCCCGCTCAGGGAGCCCTCCCTCTCGATGGCCAGCAGCAGCTCCATCCTCCCCTTCCCCCCTAGGCTCCTCTCCCCCTTCTTCAGCCAGAGCTTCACCTCGGGCTTGAGCTCCCTCACCACCTCTCCCCCCTCAGGAACCTCCTCAGCCTCTCCTCCCTGGGCCTCTCCACGATCTCCCTGGGGCTCCCCTGGGCTATCAGCCTGCCCCCGAAGAGGCAGGCCACCCTGCGGGAGAGCCTGGCGGCCTGGAAGGGGTGGTTGGTGGAGAGCACCACCGTGCGCTCCCTCTCCGCCTCCCTTATGATCTCCTCCACCAGCCAGGTGTTGGGGGGATCCAGGCTGGAGGTGGGCTCGTCCAGCAGCAGGAGCTCGGGCTCCAGGACCAGGGCCCTGGCCAGAGCCACCCTCTGCCTCTCCCCCCCGGAGAGCTCCCTCACCCTCCTCCCCTCCTTCCCCTCCATCCCCACCAGGGAGAGGACCCTCCTGACCCTTTCCCCGATCTCCGCCTCCGGGCGCCCCCTTATCCTGAGCCCGTAGGCCACGTTCTTGAAGACGGTGGTGTCGAAAAAGACGGGTTGCTGGAAGACCATGGTCACCCCCCTGGGGTCCCCCCGGTACCTCACCTCCCCCTCATCCGGGCGGTCCAGCAGGGCGGCCACCCTCAGCAGGGTGGTCTTCCCCGAGCCGTTGGGCCCTATGAGGGAGAGGCTCTCCCCCCTCCTCACCCTCAGGCTCACCCCCCTGAGGGCGACCTTTTCCCCGTACCTGCGCACCACCCTCCTCAGCTCCAGCATCCCCTCACCTCCTCCCCAGCAGGTTCACCGCCAGGTTCAGGGTGAAGACCAGGGCCAGGAGGACCGCCGCCAGCTGGAGGGAGAGAAGCACCTCCCCCCTGGCGGTCTCCAGGGCTATGGCGGTGGTCATCACCCTGGTGTACCCGTGCAGGTTTCCCCCAAGCATCATGGCCACCCCCAGCTCCGAGACCGCCCGGTTGAAGGAGGCCAGCACCGCCAGCACCGCCCCCCTCCTGGCCTCCCCCAGCACGGCCAGCGAGGCCTGCCTCTCGGAGGCCCCCAGGGTCCTGGCCAGGTCCCTGAGGGAGGGGTCCACCCTCTCCAGGGCCTCGCAGAGGAAGGTCACCACGATGGGGGTGACGAGGAGGGCCTGGCCCAGGATCATGGCCGAGGGGGTGTAGAGGAGGTGGAGGGGGCCCAGGGGGCCGCGGCTGGAGAGGAGGAGGAAGAGGAGGAGGCCGAGGGTGACGGTGGGGAGGCCCATCAGGGTGTGGAAGAGGCTCAGCAGGGCCCTCCTCCCCCGGAACTCCCTCAGGCCCAGCAGGAGGGCGAGGGGGAGGCCCCAGGCGGTGGCCAGCAGGGTGGCCGTTCCCGAGATCCAGAGGGACCTGAGGACGATGTCAAGCATTCTATCCGTCCTAAAATCCCGTATCGAACCGTACACCACTCTGACACGGGATTCTTTCTGGCTCCACCGACGGCTTCGCCGGAGCCACGGGCTCCTCCACCACCGGCTTCATCCGCCAGCAGTCGGCGGGGACGTGCCTCGCCCCATCCTTAGCTATGTTCCAGCTCGCCACCAGATGGCGGCTGGCCTCCAACCCGCAGGCCTCGCACCTGTAGGCGTGCCCCTTCGGCCTGTTGTACCGGCCACATCTCGGGCACAGCTTGGACTTGCGGTAGTTGCTCACCTCAACCACAGGCAGCCCCAGCCTCTGCACCTTGTACCCTATGTAGAACTGGAGCTTCCTGAAGGGCCACTGGTTCAGGCGCCTGCGCATGTCCTTGTGCAGGGTTCCCCCGTTCTTCGGCCTCCCCATCGACCGCCGGATTCCTCTGATGCCCTCGAAGGCCAACGCCACCCGCTCCCGCTCCGCGATCTCGGCTATCCCCTTGCTGACGACGTGCATGACCTGATTGGTCCTGTTCCTCTCCCTCCTCCAGTACTTCGCTTTGAGCCTCCTCTTCTGCAGGGGCCTCCGGGGCTTGTCCAGCTTCTCCTGGATGGACTTCCTCTTTAGCTGCATGGAGTGCCTTATGGCCGGGAGCTCCGAAACGTCGATGGAGAGGTGCCTGGGCTCCTGATTAGGCTTCAGGATGGTCAGGTCGACGCTCCTCTCGTTTATGTCCACCCCGCAGATTCCTTCGATCTTCTTTGGTTCAACCTCACGCTTGAACGGCACAAAGACGTTCGCCCGATTTCCGAAAGCTGAGATGGTGATTTCACCGACCTTCAGCTTTCCCTCGCGCCAGTCCTTGAGATACCTCAGCTCGTGGTGCTCGGTCACTATTAGGAGGAGCCATAGGTGCTCGCCCCTGCGGATGCGAATCTGAACCGCCTTCCCGTGGAAGCGGCAGACACCGGAGGCGTTCCCATCTCCCCAGAGTTCGAGGCGCATCGTCCGTGCCTCGTAAACGGGTGGTTTCTTTGGATCCGCTTGACCCTGGCGGCAGAGCTTTCTCCAGGAACGAAGCGTCTGGGTTGCGACCTGCCCGGCGGAGTGGAACCAGTGGGTGGCCAGGTTGAAGCGAGCCTTCCACTCCTCATATGCTATTCGGTGCAAAGAGGCGCGGGAGGTCACCCCGTGCTCCAGGCACTTCTGAATGCAGAAGTTCACCGAAGCCGCGAACTGGTCCAGCAGGTATTCGAGCAGCTCTCGCTTGCGCCGCGTGAGCGGCGGCGTGATGAAGCGGGCGGAGCTAACGGATTGCACGCCTTACCGCCTCCACAACCTTTTTTTCCCCGTTCGAGCGCATGCCGTAAAGCCTCCCGGCGAACGATGTCACGATTGCCAGCAGGTCTTCCACAAGCTCCCGCTGAGGTGTCTCTTCCTTCCCTTCGTTCGCGACCTCGATCCTCGCCCCCAGATCCCCGGCGTGGTTTTCCAAATACCTGAATCCAAACCGCGTGAGGCGATCCTTCCAAGCGACAACGATCACATCGGCCTGACCAGCTCGGAGCGCCTCAAACACCTTTTTCAGCCCCCTGCGACTGCCGTTCAATCCGCTCGCTATATCCTGGAAAGTTCCAACCACTCTGTAGCCTTTCTCCTCCGCGTATTTCCGCAGCATCTCCCGCTGGCGTTTTAGCTCCCCCCTCTGGTCTGCGGATGATACCCTCGCATAGATCACCGCCCGGTTTTTTGGGGCTTGCTGGCCCAGCAGGCGTCTGATTTCGCTCTCGGGGATGAGGTATCGCTTCGTTGGCGTCCTGATGGCCTTGATTCTCCCCGCATAGATCCAGCGCTTTATGGTGATGAAGGAGATCCCCAAGAGCTTCGCTGCCTTGCCTGTTGAATAGAGTTTTTCCTCGCGCGTCTCCATCTGTGACATCATAGGATATTGTTTCAGGTAACAGCTACAACACCCTCTGGGACCCCGGGGCCTGGCCGGAGCCCCCCATCTGCGAGAAACTCTCCCTCAGGGTGAAGGAGCCCTGGAGGCCCGAGCTGAGCAGGGAGGAGGCCGAGGCCCTGGAGCGCATCAGGAGGGCGGCGGAGAGGGTTGGGAAGGCCCGCCGCTCCGGCTAGGCTCCTCCTGGGAGGCTTCCCCCTTCACCTCCCTCCCCAGCAGGAGGGTGAGGAGGGCCCGCTGGTCCACCTCCGCCCTGGTCCTCCACCCCACGTACAGGATCCCCTGCTCGTCCTCGGAGAGGTAGCCCATCCTTATGAACCTCTCCAGCGTGGGCTCCACCCTGAACTTGGGGAACTTCTCCTCCAGGATGCCCTCCACCTCCTTGAAGGGGGCCTTCCCCCCCTTGGCCAGCAGGTGGGCCAGGGCCACGGTGAGCATGGCCAGGTCGTCTATCCTCCACCCGAAGGTCCTGGCCTCCGTCAGGGTGGGGTGCCCCTTCAGGGTGAGGAAGTACCGGTCGTTCTCCGGCTCCCCCTCGCTCACCCTCCTGATGGTCAGCCCCAGCTTGTTCACCTCCTCCTCCAGCACCTGCAGGATCTTCTCGTAGTCCCTCCCCAGCGCCCTCTTCAGCTCCCACCCCCTGGCCCCCGGCTGGGCGTGGTGCTTGAAGAAGAGGAGCTGGGCCGCCCTGGCCAGCTTCTCCCTCAGCTCAGCCTCTCCTCCCTCTTCCACGTTTTTCCCTCCACTTCTCCTCCGATAGGGAGACGGGAACGGACATGCTCTCCTCCCTCCTCTGGGGAGAGGAGTAGGGGAAGAGGAGGAGGTCGTCCTCCAGGGGCTTCAGCTCCATCCCCGCGTACCCGTAGCTCACCAAGAAGCTCACCAGCCACGCCCTCCTCACCGTCTCCTCGAAGGTGGGGGCGGAGATGAACCTCCAGTAGGAGATGCCCTTCTCCCCCGCGCTCCTCTTCAGCTCCTCCCAGAGCTCGGTCAGGAGCCTCTCGAACTCCTCCCTCCTCAGGATGCCCATCCTCTGAAGCTCCTCCAGGGGCAGCTCCCCCACCCCCTCCCCCCCCTCCCCCAGCTCCCTCCTCCTCTCCTCCAGGGGGGGGAGGTTGGTCCAGTACTCCTTGGCCTCCGAGAGGGCGGGGAGGGAGAGGGCCTCCAGCTCCACCGTGGGGTGCCAGGCCTCCACCAGGATCTCCGCCAGCTCCCTGGGCGACATCACCTGCACCTTCAGGGAGATCAGGAGGGGGTCCAGGTAGAGGAGGGAGGAGCGGTGCCTGATCCACTCCCCCTGCCTGAGGATCACCTCCGTGAGTCCCACCAGCGCCTGCAGGTCCAGGTACAGGTCCTGGAGGTCCCTGAGCTTGGGGAGCAGCTCCCTCAGCCTCTGCAGGAACTCCCCCACCCGCACCTCGAAGGGGTCCAGCTCGTTCCTCCTGACGCTCTCGCAAAGGTCGATGACCCTGAGCAGCAGCTCCCTCCTCTCCCTACGCACCGGTCACCACCCTCACCTGGGAGATCCCCCCCACGTTCTGGACCATCACGATGTTGGGCACCTCCTTCACCTCCAGCAGGTACCCCGGGGTGATCACCAGGTACTGCACCTCCTCACCCCTGGTGGTCTCGATGATGGAGCGGAAGATGGCCTCGCGGTTGCGGGGATCCAGGTGGGTCTCGAACTCGTCAATGGCCCGGAGGGGGGACTTGATCTGCTTCTGGAGGGCCAGCAGGAAGAACATGATGGCGGTGGTCCTCTCCCCCCCGCTCTGGGTGTAGGCGTCCAGCAGCTGGGGGGAGGCGCCCCTGAAGCCCACGTAGAGCTCCAGGCCCGCCCCCTCGATGTCCTCCGGGTTGACCAGCCTCAGGTCCCCCCTGGCGTTCACCCTCTCCAGCAGCCTAACGTATTCCTCCCTCACCTGCCTCAGCAGCTTCTCCACCTCCCTCCTCCAAAGCCTCTTCCTCTCCTCCACCTCCTCCAGGGCCTTCCTCCTGTTCTCCTCCGCCAGCCTGGCCCTCTCCCTGAGCTCCTCCATGGTGGCCCTGTAGTTGAGGTACATCTGCTCCACCTCCGGGGAGACCTCCCCCAGGGTGCTGAGGTGGGCTCCCACCACCTTCAGCTCCTCCAGCACCTCCTGGGGCTTTCTCTTCGTTTCCACCCTGCTCCCCACGGCCTCCGCCTCCCTCCGCAGCGTTTCCGCCTCCCTCCTGGCCCTCCTGATCTCGCCGGAAAGGGAGTCCATCTCCCTCAGCAGCAGCTCCTGCCTGAGCTCCAGCAGGGCCTCCCTCACCCTGCTCTCCACGTACTTCCCCCTCCTCTCCGAGAGCTCCCCCCTCAGCCTGGCTATCCTCCCCCTGGCCTCCCCTATCCTGGCCTCCACCCTCTCCCTGTCGTAGGGGGGAAGGGTGAGGGCACCCAGGCCGGACAGCCTCTCCGCCAGGGAGAGGTACACCTCGCCCTCAGCCCTGAGCTTCTCCGCCGCGATCAGCTCCTCGTAGGAGGCCTCCAGCTCGAACTCCAGCTGGCCCACCTCCCTCTCCAGCTCCTCCCCCCTGCTCTTCTCCCTCCCCGCCTCCCCCCTCAGCTCCTCCAGCTGGACCCTCAGCTCCTCCAGCTCGGCCTCCAGCCCCCTCAGCTCCTCCTCCCTCCTCAGGTACCTGGACCACCTGTACTCCGCCTCCAGCTCCTCCTTCCTCCTCTCCAGCTCCCTCTTCCTCTTCAGCCTCTCGTACTCCCCCTCCCAGTACCTGAGGGTCTCCTCGGCCTTCTCCAGCAACCTCTTCACCGCCTCCTCCTCGCTCAGGGTGTGGGAGAGCTTCTGGAGGGCGCTCAGGATGTTCTCCCTGTACTCGTGGAGCCCCACCGCCTCCTCCACCAGCTTGAGCCTCTCCCTCTGATCGATGGCCCCGAAGGTGTCCACCATGTTCTGGTGCATGATGATGAGCATGTTGTCGGGGTTCAGGGAGAGGTGCTTCAGGAACCTGAGGAGCTCCCCCTTGGTGATGCTCCTGGAGTTTATCTCATGCCAGTAGGTTCCATCCCTGCTCAGGTACCGGGAGAGCACCACCGTGTCGGAGTTGAAGCCCGGGAGGGGCCTCTTCCCGTTCCTGGGGGTGTTGTCGAAGACCACGCTCACCCTGGCCAGGTCCTTTCCCCTCTGGATGAGGTCGCTGAGCCTCCTGGACCTCTCCGTGTAGGTCTGGCCCAGGGCCACCGAGAGCCCCAGCAGGATGGAGGATTTGCCCGCTCCGTTGGGGCCGCACACCAGGTTCAGCCCCCGCCGGAGGGGTATCCTGCTGTAGGAGTGGCTCATGAAGTTCTCCAGGATGAGCTCCAGGATCGTACCCACCACCTCCAGCATATGCTTTTTCCCCAGCTTTAAAGGTGGAGAGGAAAGGGTCGGCGAGTGAGCATCCCGGCTCCCGCAGGGGGTCTGCTTCCCCATCCACCCTCCTTGCGGAAGGACCCCCCGCGGTAGAGTTAAAGCCCCCCGAGGAAGTATTTCGGGTACCGGCATGGTTCTGGCCGTCAAGGTCTTCGAGATCAGGGAGAAGATGGAGCTCCCCCTCATGGTGCGCAAGCTGAAGGACTTCAGGGAGGAGGAGCCCTACGAGAGCGGGGGGAAGAAGCTGAGCCTGAGGACGGAGGTTCTGGACCTGAAGGTGGAGGAGGGGGGCGTGACGGGAGTCTTCAGCAAGGACTTCGTGCTCAGCCGCTACTACCGCCGGGGGGTGGTGGAGGTGCCCGTCACGGAGGAGGTGCCCTTCTGGATAAGGCCCTTCAGGGGGAGGACCTTCCTCACGGTGCTGGCCCCCTCCAAGGCCAGGGGGGTGAAGAAGCTCCTCACCAACTACGTGGCCAACAAGCTGAGCGAGGTCCTGTTCCTTAAGACGGGGGCCATCGTGGAGGGGAGGATAACGCACGAGACCCTCAGGGAGCTGCACGAGTCCAACCCCCAGGCCACCAAGCTCATCTGGTTCGACGACATTGATATCCCCAACGTGGGGAAGGTGGCGCTGGCGGGCTCGGCCCTGGCCGACAGCAGGCTCTACCGGGAGTACCTGGAGCACGGGAAGATCTGGTACGCGGTCTTCGAGTTCAAGAAGTACCACATGGTGGTGGGGATCACCCGAAACTGCGTGGTGACCACCTTCAGCAGGGTGGAGCTGAAGGACTTCCTGGAGTGCGTGTTCGGGGAGATTCTACCCCTTATCTCCTGAGCCCTTCTTCTTCCTGAGCTCCCTGCCCAGCTCCCTGCCGGAGGCCAGGACCTCCGAGCTCAGGAGCAGGTTCGCCATCTTCTTCGGTTTTTTCGGAATGCTCTCCAAAGAAGAGAGGGTAGGGTGAGCTTTTTTGAGTTTCGGGGGAAAGTTTAAGGGGCCCCGGTAGCTCAGCCGGCAGAGCAACCGCCTTGTAAGCGGTGGGTCGTGGGTTCGATTCCCACCCGGGGCTCCTGAGGGTTTTTAGGGAGGGGAAGGTTTTTATGCGAGTAAGGGGAAAAAAAATAATGTCCTCTCCTCCCGAGAGAAAAGGGGAGAAGGCCTTCCAGGAAAGGGGTCAGATAGAGGCCAGGGAGAGGGAGTACGTAAGGGAGCTGTACGCGGTTTCAGCCAGGTTCTTGCCCCTGGAGAGGGAGAGGGTGCTCTACGCCAGTCTCAAGAAGACCTTCGGGGCCGATCCCTTCGCCCTGCAGGACTCCCAGATGTACAAGAGGGGAGGGTACAGGCAGTCCAAGAGGA
>QNVD01000243.1 GCA_004347925.1 Hadesarchaea archaeon | reverse complement strand
CGGTCCCCCCCGGGCCGCCCAGTCCTCCGCCCCGGGCTCGGCCTTCCCCCCCTTCACGGAGGAGGAGAAGATCCCCCCCAGGTTGGTGTGGAGGGAGGCGGGCCCCACGCAGAGCACGCGGTGGTCCAGCGGGCTCCCTCTCTCCTCGTACCATCCCGAGAACTCCTCCAGCAGGAACCTCTCCAGGGCGTAGACCCCCTCCTCCCCCCCGTATCCCCTGTATATCCCCATCAGCTCCTCCCGGGGGATCTCCCTGAACCTCGCCTCCAGCCCGGAGGGGGTGCCCTTCAGGGCCACCGCCAGGGGCTCCTCCGATTTTCCCTCCAGCGTCAGGTAGTCCACCCCCCAAGTGGCGGAAGGCGTAGGCCGCCCCCCCTATCGTGGAGAAGAAGAAACCCTCCCAGAGGGGGGAGCGGAAGCAAAGGGTGAGGCGGTGGGTCCCGGGTATGCAGCTCCCCGCCAGCTTCCCCATCCCCAGGCAGAGCACGTTGTGCTCGTCGTAGGGGGGGTGGGCGTAGCTGCGGTAGAGGTTCAGGTGGCAGTGGAGGCCCCAGTCCACGGGCCCCAAGATGTCCGGCTCCCTGACCTCGGAGAGGCGTAGCTCCCTCCTGCCCGCGTCCAGGAAGGCCGCGCGGTTCTCCACTCAACCACCCGCGGCGGGGGGCAGGATCATCAGGAGGTCCCCCTCCCTCACCTCGGTCTCCTCCCCCCTCAGGAGCTTCACGTTCCTGCCGTTGAGGAGGAGGATGAAGGAGGGGAGGAGCCTCCCGTCGCCCCCCAGGGCCCCCAGCTCCTCCAGCTCCCTCCTGAACCTCCCCTCGAACTCCCTGAGGACCTCCCCCACCGTTCTCCCCTCCACCTCCGTCTCCCCTATCCTCTCCGTGAGGACCAGACCCGGCTTAACCCTCACCTTGGGCACCCCCATTTCTGGGAGCCTGGGATTTTATGGGATTTGGTTGGGCGCGGGGGTCGGGTTTTTTTATAGGGAAGTGAAAAGAAGAAGATGGCACTGTCTAGGGACGAGCTGCTGGAGCTCTTCAGGGAGGCCCCGAAGGAGTCCTTCGAGCTCCTGCTGAGGAACCTCAGGATAAGGGAGTGCCTCCAGCGCCTCCACGCCAAGCACCTGGCCGGGATGAAGCTCTCCTACGACGAGGACTTCGAGGGGATCTTCCAGGAGTTCTTCCGCTTCTTCTTCCGTCCCCTGGAGGTCGCCGTCCGGGGGGTCCAGCAGCTAAGGTTCCTCTTCTTCGCCTTTGACCTGGAGCTGGCGGAGGCCCAGAGCGAGACCCTGAGGGCCTACGGGGACTTCCTGAGGAGCTGGTTCGACCACCTCAGGCTGACCTACGAGCTGATGCTGGGGAGGGTCCTTCCCTCCTCCGGCGCCGACATCCTGAGGGAGTTCATAAGGAGCTACAGGAAGAAGATAGAGGGCCGGGGGGTGGAGCTGGGCTATCCCACCGAGTACCCCTTCCTCCTCCCCAAGACCGTCCTCGTGAACCTGGACAGGGCCGTCGAGCACTGGGAGAGGTTCTCGGAGGCCTTCGGGGAGTACAAGAGGCTGATAAAGGGGACCTACGTGGAGGCGGCGGAGGGATTCATGGCGGAGGTCAACCAGCGCAGGGTGGAGAGCCCTCAGGAGTTCTTCTCATCCTTCTCCGAGTTCGAGGCCAGGGCCTTCGACACGCTGCTGAAGTCCCCCCGGTACCTGGAGGTCCAGAAGGCGATGATGGAGAACATGATGGACTACATCTACTTCTACCGCAGGTTCTTGGAGGAGATGCTGGAGTCGAACCCGGTCAGCCCCTTCGCCACCATCTCCATGCAGGACGAGGCCTTCAGGAGGATACTGGACCTCAAGAGGAGGGTGGCCGAGCTGGAGAGGAGGGTGTCGCGGCTGGAGGCGGAATCGGGTGATCGTGGAAAAGATTAAAGGGCTTAGGCCGGGCAGCTGCCCGTACGAGACGGTTTACGAGGACTGGCTGTTCAAGCTGCACAGGTTCAGGGGGGAGGTCGGGCACCGGACGCCGGTGCTGATAAGCTACGCCTTCATAAACCGCCCCACCGTTCTGGACCTGCACGAGGCCGTGAGCGTGATAAGGCTGCTCCTGGAGGCCCGCCTGGACGTCTGGATGGTGGACTGGGGCTACCCCACCCTCGCCGACCGCCATCTCAGGCTGGACGACTACGTGGACTTCCTGGAGACCTGCGTTGAGACGGTCAGGAGGGAGAGGGGGGTGGAGTCCCTGACCCTCTGGGGCTACTGCCTGGGGACCACCCTGGCCGTCGTCTATTCCTCCCTCTTCCCCGAGAAGGTGAGGAACCTGGTCATCCAGACGCCCCCCGTGAACTTCGACACCCAGAACACCCTGGCCCTCTGGGCGAGGAGCATAGACCCCGCCAAGGTCTCCAGGGCCCTCTTCAACGCCACCGGGGACTTCCTGAACCTGGCCTTCCTCCTGGTCGATCCCGTGAGGCTGGTGGTGGGGAAGTACCAGGCGCTGCTGGACAGCCTGGGGGATGAGAAGAGCGTCAAGGACTTCTTCTACATGGACCACTGGATCTTCGACTCCCCCGCCGTTCCGGGGAAGGTCTTCGAGGAGTACATCACCAGGTGGTACCACAGGAACGAGATAGTGCGGGGGGAGTTCACGGCGAAGGGAAGGAGGGTGGATCTGGGCAACATAAGGATGCCCGTCCTCGTCCTCGCGGCCTCCAAGGACCACATCACCCCCCCCGACTGCGTCATCCCCTTCTTCGAGGCCATACCCTCCAGGGACAAGAAGATGCTGCTGTCGGACAAGGGCCACATCGGCCTCACCGTGAGCCGGTCCTCCCACCAGAGAATATGGCCGGAGGCGATAAGGTGGGTGGTGGAGAGGTCAGACTGAGGGAGCTCTCAAGGATCTACTCCGAGGCGGGAGGGGAGCTCAAGGAGTTCGAGAAGTTCGGAGGGGAGTTCGAGGTGGGCGCCAGGATCACCTACGAGAAAAGGGTGACCGAGGCGGACGTGGCCCTCTTCGGCCTGGTCTCCGGGGACCTCAACCCCCTGCACTTCGACGAGGAGGCGGCCTCCAGGACGAGGTTCGGCGGGAGGGTGGCTCACGGGATGCTGACCACGAGCCTGGTGTCGGCGGCCGTGGCGAGGATCCCGGGCACCGTGGTCCTGCTGGAGGACGGCTTCAGGTACACGGCCCCCGTGAGGATAGGGGACACGGTCAGGGTGGAGGGGGTCATCACCGAGAAGGAGAAGAACCGCTACAGGATAGAGGTGAAGTGCTGGGTGGGGGAAAAAAAGGTGGCGGAGGGCTACGTCAAGGTACTGGTCTGGTGAGGGCTACTGGGTCTTCTGGGTCTTGGTCATCTCCAAGAACTTGCTGAAGACCTCGTCCTGCTGCCTCTCGAAGCTGTCCAGGAGCTTCTTGAAGTTCTCGAAGACCCTCCCCTGGGACTCCAGGTAGGCCTCCAACGTCTTCTTCATGCTCTCGTAGACCTCGGCGGGAAGCAGGGGGCGCATGTAGAGCTCGTACAGGTTCACGTAGCTGTCCATGGCCACCTTCATCATGTCCAGGGTGGTCCGGGCCACCGAGAAGCCCATCTTGTAGAAGCCCCTCACCATCTCCAGGTAGTCCTTGGGCTCCATGTTCTTCGCTTTTCCTTCCCCCCATGCCCCTTATAAGGTTTCCTGCACCCCCCTATCCCCCTATGGCCACCGGGAGGATCCTCACCCTGTCCCCCTCCGCCAGCCTCTCCTCCTCCCTCAGGACCCTCCTCTCCCTCACCACCACTATCCCCTCCCTCAGCCCCAGGGCCGAGAGGAGCTCCCGCACGGTGGAGCCCTCGGGCAGCTCCACCTCCCTCTCCTCCAGCTCCTCCAGCACCCTCACCCTCACCCTCATCCTACCCTCCCCCCACGGGGGGGAAGAGGTAAACCACATCCCCCTCCCGGAGGGGGGTGTCCAGGCCCCGCAGCCACCTGGCCTCCCTGCCGTTCACCAGCACCTTCACGGTCTTCCTGAGCTTCACCCCCTTGGGGTCCTCCAGGAGGGCCTCCCCCAGCTCCCGGTTCCGGGCGTGGAGGGCGGTGAGGAGGGAGCGGACATCGCTGGCCTCCACCTCCATCTCCCCCGTCCCCGCCAGCTCCCTGAACTTGGCGAAGAACCTGACCCTGACCATCAAGAAAGGAGGGAGGGGAGGTAAAAAAGGGCTGGGGGGAGGCGGCCGGGTTCTCAGTACCCTTTAAGAAAGGGGAGAAGAAGTATAGAGGTCGAAAAATGGTGAAGGGTCCGAGCAAGCACCTCAGGCGGTATGCGGTACCGCGCGCGGTCAAGCTGCCGAGGAAGTCCTTACCCTGGGCGGTGAAGCCAGGCCCTGGACCCCACCCCGCCTCCTTCTCCCTCCCCCTGGCCGTCCTGCTCAGGGACCAGCTGGGCCTCACCTCCACCCTGGCGGAGACCAAGAAGGTGCTGGCGGAGAGGAAGGTGCTGGTGGACGGAAGGGTGAGGACGGAGCACCGCTTCCCCGTGGGCCTCCTGGATGTGGTGACCCTGCCCTGCCTGGGGGCCTCCTTCCTGATCTCCGTGGACAGGAACGGGAGGCTCCTCCCCCTCCCCGTGAAGGATGCCTCCTCCAAGCTCTGCAGGGTGGAGGGCAAACACACGGTGAAGGGGGGCAAGATCCAGCTCTCCCTTCACGACGGCAAGACGGTGGTGGGGGACTACCGGGAATTCAGGGTGGGGGACGCCGTCAGGATCTCCCTCCCCGACTACCGGGTGCTGGAGAGGATCCCCCTCCAGCCGGGCAGCTGGGCGCTGGTGAGGGGTGGAAAGAACGTGGGCAGGGTAGGCAGGATAGTTTCGGTGGAGGGGAGGACGGTGGAGCTGGAGACGGACGGGGAGAGGTTCCAGGCCCCCCTGGAGTACGTCATCCCCACGGGAGACAGGCCCCTGGAGGTGAGGGCTTGAACCCCATGCGGGAGGTGAGGGTGGAAAAGGTCACCCTCAACATAGGGGTGGGAGAAGGGGGTGAGAAGCTGTCCAAGGCTGAGACCCTGCTGGAGCGCCTGACCGGGCAGAAGCCCGCCCGCACCCTGGCCAAGAAGACCGTGAGGGAGTTCGGGATGAGGAAGGGGGAACCCGTGGGGGTGAAGGTCACGCTGAGGGGAAGGAGGGCGGAGGAGATGCTGCCCAAGCTCCTGCAGGCGGTGGACAACCGCCTGTCCTCCAGGAGCTTCGACGGCCAGGGTAACTTCTCCTTCGGGATAAAGGAGTACATAGACCTGCCGGGGGTCAGGTATGACCCCGAGATAGGGATGTTCGGGATGGACGTCTGCGTCACCCTGGAGAGGCCGGGTTACAGGGTGAAGAGGAGGAAGAGGCAGCGCAGGAGGATACCCTCCTCCCACGCCATCACCAGGGAGGAAGCCATAAAATTCGTGACCGAGAAGTGGGGAGTAACGGTGGTGGAGTGAAGAGGGTCTTCGGAAAGGGGGCGCACAAGTGCAGGAGGTGCGGCAGGTCGGGTCCAGTGTACACCAGGTACGGGCTATACCTCTGCAGGAGGTGCTTCAGGGAGATGGCCCCTAGGCTGGGCTTCAAGAAGTACCAGTAAGGTGGCAGGATGCTCCTCGATCCCCTGGCCAACGCCCTCTCCAAGATCAACAACTACGAGAAGGCGGGAAAGAGGGAGGTCTTCATCTTTCCCTCCTCCAAGCTCATCGAGGGGGTCCTGGGGGTCTTCAGGGAGGAGGGCTACATAGAGGGCTTCGAGAGGGAGGGGGAGGGGCTGAGGGTCAGGCTGGCGGGGAGGATCAACAGGTGCGGGGCCGTGAAGCCCAGGCACTCCCTGAAGAAGGGGGAGTACGAGAAGTGGGAGAAGAGGTTCCTCCCGGCCAGCGGGCTGGGAACCATCGTCATAACCTCCTCCCAGGGGATCATGTCCCTGGCCAAGGCCAAGGAGAGGGGAATAGGGGGAAGGCTGCTGGCCTACGTGTACTAGGTGAGAGGATGGTCGTGGAGGAGATAGAGATCCCGGAGGGGGTGGAGGTGAAGATCGAGGGAGGAAGGGTGGAGGTGAGCGGACCGAAGGGAAAGGTGGTGAGGAACCTCAGTCTGAGGGACCTGGAGGTCAGGAGGGAGGGGAACAAGGTGAGGATCTACTCCCGCTCGGACAAGAGGAAGGTGAAGGCCATGGCGGGGACCGTGAAGGCCCACCTGCGCAACGCCTTCAAGGGGGTCACCCAGGGGTTCGTCTACAAGCTCAAGATCGTCTACTCCCACTTCCCCATCACGGTGAAGGTGGAGGGGGACAGGGTTACCATCCACAACCTGCTGGGGGAGAAGGTGCCCAGGGTGGCCAGGATAGTGGGGGGGGCGGAGGTGGAGGTGGTGGGGGACGAGATCCTGGTGAGGGGGGTGGACAAGGAGGAGGTGGGCCAGACGGCGCTGAACATAGAGCAGGCCAGCAGGCCGAAGGGAAAGGATCCCAGGGTCTTCCAGGACGGGTGCTACCTCTTCGAGAGGGGATGAGATGGAGAAGAGAAAGCTTCCCAGGTTTTTGAGGCAGGAGTGGTTCAGGTACAAGAGGCTGGGGGAGAAGTGGAGGAGGCCCAAGGGGAAGGACAGCAAGAGGAGGCTGGGGCTCAAGGGAAGGGCGGCGACGGTGAAGGTGGGCTACCGCAACCCCCGGGAGCTCAGGGGTCTGCACCCCAGCGGTCTGAGGGAGGTGCTGGTCAGCCGGCCGGAGGAGCTGGAGGGGCTGGACCCCTCCGCGCAGGCGGTGAGGATCTCATCGGGGGTGGGGGGGAGGAAGAGGGCCCAGATCCTTTCCAGGGCCAGGGAGCTGGGCCTGAGGGTGCTCAACCCGGGGAGGAGTGAATGAAGCTCACCACCCAGCGGAGGCTGGCGGCCAGCATCCTTGGGGTGGGGGAGAACAGGATCTGGATGGATCCGGCGAGGGCGGAGGAGATCTCCTCGGCCATCACCAGGAGGGACGTGGAGCGCCTGATAAGGGAGGGGGCGATAAAGGCCAGGCCGGTTAGGGGGATAAGCCGGGGGAGGAAGAGGGAGGGGAAGAGGGGGCCGGGCAGCAGGAAGGGCTCCTGGGGGGCCAGGCTTCCGGAGAAGGAGAGGTGGATGAGGAGGGTGAGGGCCCTCAGGAAGAGGCTGAGGGAGCTCAGGGAGAGCGGGAAGATCAGCAGGTCGGAGTACCGCAGGCTCTACCGCAGGGTAAGCGGAGGGTACTTCAGGACCAAGGCCCACCTGGAGGCGTACCTCAAGGAGAGGGAGGGGAAGGAGTGAGGTGCTTCAGGAGGAGGAGGGAGGGGAGGACGGACTACAGGCTCAGGTTCAGGCTCCTGAAGTCCGGGAAGCCCCGCCTGGTGGCCAGGGTTTCCCTGAACCACGTGAGGGCGCAGGTGGTGGAGTTCCACCCCCGGGGGGACAGGGTCAGGGCCTCGGCCTTCTCGGGGGAGCTGAGGGAGTTCGGCTGGAAGGGGGGGACCTCCAACACCCCGGCGGCCTACCTGGTGGGCCTGATGTGCGGCCTGAGGGCGAGGAAGGGGGGGGTGGAGGAGTGCGTTCTGGACGTGGGCCTCCACGATCCCGTTCCTTCCTCCAGGGTCTTCGCCGTGCTCAAGGGGGCCCTGGACGCGGGCCTCAGGATACCCCACTCGGAGGAGATGCTTCCGGGGGAGGAGAGGATCAGGGGGGAGCACATCGCCAGCTACGCTCAGAGGCTGAAGGAGGAGGGGGGTTACGAGAGGAGGTTCTCGGAGTACCTCAAGAGGGGGCTGCCCCCGGAGGAGCTCCCCAGGCACTTCGAGGAGGTAAAAAAGGAGCTGATGGAGAGGTTGGGTGGGTGAGGTGATGGAGAAGAACCCGCTGGAGGCCTGGGAGCCGAGGACCGCGATAGGCAGGGAGGTGAAGGAGGGAAAGGTGAAGAGCCTCTCCGAGATTCTCAGGAGGGGCATCCCCATCAAGGAGCCCGAGATCGTGGACTTCCTCGTCCCGGGCCTGGAGGACAGGATCCTCTCCATAAGCCTCGTGCAGCGCATGCACAAGTCGGGGAGGAGGAACAAGTACAAGATCCTGGTGGCGGTGGGGAACAGGGACGGCCTGGTGGGGGTGGGGCACAACAGCGCCAGGGAGATAAGGGAGGCGATAAGGAAGGCCACGCTCACGGCCAAGATGAACCTGGTGGAGATCGCCCGCGGCTGCGGCAGCTGGGAGTGCAGGTGCGACCGGCCCCACTCCGTCCCCGTGGAGGGGAGGGGAAAGTACGGGAGCGTGGAGATCACCCTCAAGCCCGCCCCCAGGGGGCTGGG
>QNVD01000242.1 GCA_004347925.1 Hadesarchaea archaeon | reverse complement strand
CCTCCCTCTACCTGGCGGCGGCGGGGGTGGGGAGGCTCACCCTGGTGGACGAGGAGAGGGTGGAGGAGAGCAACCTCAACAGGCAGGTCCTCCACTGGACCAGGGACCTGGGGAGGGGGAAGGCGGAGTCGGCGGCGGAGAAGCTCAGAGAGCTGAACCCGGGGGTGAGGGTGGAGGTGGTGGGGGAGAGGCTCACGGAGGAGAACGCGGGGAGGATCCTGAGGGGAGACGCGGTGGTGGACGGCCTGGACAACTACGGGACCAGGTACCTGGTGAACTCCTTCTGCGTGAGGAGGGGGATACCCTTCGTGCACGCGGCCGTGGAGGGCCTGGTGGGTCAGCTCCTCACCGTGGTCCCCGGGAAGGGCCCCTGCCTGAGGTGCGTGATCCCGGAGCCCCCTCCCCCGAAGCCCCTCTTCCCCGTCCTGGGACCCACGCCGGGGGTGATGGGATGCCTGCAGGCCATGGAGGTGATCAAGCTCCTCACGGGCCTGGGGAGGCCCATGGTGGGGAGGCTCCTCCTCTTCGAGGGGAAGGGCATGACCTTCGAGGAGGTGGAGGTGGAGAGGAACCCTAGGTGTCCCGTCTGCGGTGGTGGGAGTGGCCGACGTGGGCCTTCACGGAAGAAATGAGGTGAGCCTGGAGCTCCTCCTGAGGAGGATGAGGAGGAGGTGGAGGGGGAGGGCGGGGGCCCTCACCTGCTTCGTGGGGGCGGTGAGGGGGAGGTCGGAGGAGGGGAGGAGGGTGAGGCACCTGCACTACGAGGCCGCGGAGGAGGAGGCCCTCTCCTCCCTCAGGAGGATAGCGGAGGAGGCCGAGAAGGAGGAGGGGATCCTGGAGGTGTCCCTTCACCACGTGGTGGGGGACCTGAGGCCTGGGGAGGAGGCCCTTTACGTGGTCATAGCCTCCAGGCACAGGAAGGAGGCCTTCTCCCTTCTCCCCAGGCTCCTGAACAGGATCAAGAGGGAGGTCCCCATCTGGAAGAAGGAGGTTTACGGCAGGGGGGGTAGGTGGG
>QNVD01000241.1 GCA_004347925.1 Hadesarchaea archaeon | reverse complement strand
CACCGCCACGTACTCGCTCCTCACGTGGGGGAGGGAGCTGAGCAGGCCTATGGCCGCCCCCCTCTCCTCCGAGGCGTCCTCCACCACCCTCACCCCGGGGAGCTCCAGCCCCAGCCCCCTCTTGCAGGAGACCAGCCTCTCCTCGGAGAGGGCCCCCAGCCTCTCCAGCACGTGCAGGAGCAGGGGCCTCCCCTCCACCTCCACCAGGGCCTTCTCGGTCCCCCACCTCTCGCTCCTCCCCCCGGCCAGGATGAGGAGGGCTGGCCTCATCCCCCATCCCGGAGGAGCCCCATCCTGCGCAGGATTCCCTCCGCGGCCCTGAGGGAGGGGCTGTCGGAGGGGAGCTCGGAGAGGGGCCTTCCCGAGAGGTTGAGCCTGAAGACGTTCTCGTCGTGGGGTAGGGTCCCGAGCACCTCCAGACCCATCTCCCTGGCCTTCTCCTCCAGCAGGGGCACCTGCTCGGGGGAGAACCTGTTCCCCACCAGGTAGATCTTCTTGAACTCCAGGTGCACCTCCCTGGCCACCTCCTTTATCCTGGCTGCCGTCCTGAAGCCCATGGCGCTGGGGTCCGTGACGATGAGCATCACGTCCACGTCCCTGTCGGTCCTTCGGCTGAGGTGCTCCAGCCCCGCGTCCTCGTCTATGATGGTGAGGAGGTAGTTGCGGCTTAGGGTGTCCAGGATGTCGGTCAGGAGGGCGTTCACCATGCAGTAGCATCCCTCCCCCTCCCCCCTCCCCATCACCAGCAGGTCGAAGGAAGGCGTCTCCTTGAGGATCCTGACCACCCCGTACTCCAGCAGGTCCCTCTTGGTCACGGTGGGGGGGAGGGCGCCCTTCTCGATCTTTTCCTTCATCTCCGAGGTCAGGTCGGCCACCGTTCCGGGGACCTGGACGCCCAGCAGGTGGGGGAGGTTGGAGTCGGGGTTGGCGTCCACCGCCAGGAGGGGCCCCACCCCCCTCTCCGAGAGAACCCTGATCAGGAGGGCGGAGAGGGTGCTCTTCCCCACCCCTCCCTTCCCGGAGAC
>QNVD01000240.1 GCA_004347925.1 Hadesarchaea archaeon | reverse complement strand
CCCCGCCCTGAAGAGGACGCGGGCCCTCACCCTCCCCACCCCCGAGAGCTGCACCAGCGGGAGGAGCTCCTCCCTCACCCCGTACCTCACCCTCTCCTCCAGCCTCCTCAGGGGGGTCAGGGCCTTCCTCACCCTCAGCAGCCTGGCCAGCTCGTGGGCGGCGTGGAGGAGCCAGGCGGCCGTCTCCACCATCCTCCTTATGTCCCCCGCCCCCACCCCGAACTCCTCGTGGATCCTCTCCTCCGGGACCTCCTCCACCCACCTCTCCAGCATCCTGGCCGTCTTCACCTCCGCCAGGAAGAACTCGAACTCCTCCGGCTCCTCGGGCACCGGCACCAGGAACTCCCTCCACCTCTCCTCCACCAGGCTCTCGAACTCCTCCTCCTCCCCCCTCCCCAGGTAGAGCTTCTGCATGTCCGGGGTGCGGCAGACCAGGTGCAGGAGGGCCAGGGTGGTGGGGGTCCCCCCGGAGATCCCCCTCAGCCCCTCCCTCAGCATCACCCCCGAGAGGGGGTCGATGTAGAGGCGGGAGACCAGCTCTCCGAAGGGGGTGGCGGTCAGCCTCTCCCCCTCCCTCCTGATCATCTCCTCCCCCTCCAAGAAGTCCAGCACCCTCTCCACCACCCCCTCCATGGCCCTCACCTCGAACTGGTGGGAGAAGAAGGTCCTCCCCATGAACTCCCTCACGTCCCCCAGGGTGGCCGCGTACCCGGAGGCCACGCAGGCCAGCACGTGGGTCCTGAGGGCGGGCTCCGTCCCCAGCTTGGAAACGAGGCGCTCCGGCTCCCCCCTCACGTACTCCTCCATGAGCACCTCCACCTCCCCCTCGCTCCTGGCCACCAGCACCGCCTCCCCGTACCGGTCGTACTTCGGCCTCCCCGCCCTCCCCATCATCTGCTGGATCTCCAGGACCGGGATGAGGGTGGAGCCCGTGACCTCCGAGTACCTGCGGTAGTCCCTCACCACCACCCTCCTGGCCGGGAGGTTCATCCCCGCCGCCAGGGTGGGGGTGGCGCAGATCACCTTGATCAGGTTCCTCCTGAAAGCCCTCTCCACCTCCGCCCTCTGGTCCGGGTGCAGGCCGGCGTGGTGGAAGGCCGTCCCCCTCCTCACGCACTCCGCCAGGGCCCTGCAGGTCCTGGTGGGCTCCCCCAGCGCCCCCTCCACCCTCCTGGCCACCTCCCTCAGCTCCCTCCTCTCCTCCTCCCCCAGCAGGGGGGCCACCCCCTCGGAGAGCTGGGAGGCCACGGACTGGGCGGACTTCCTAGTGCTCACGAAGATCAGCACCTGGCCCCCCTCCCTCACCGTGTCCAGGGAGAGGACGGTCAGGGGCTCCCCCTCCCCCACCTCCCTCCTGCTCCCGTCCTCGAACAGGATCCTCCCCCCGTGGAAGACCCCCTTCCTCAGGGGGACGGGCCTCCAGTCGCTCCTCACCAGCTCCGCCCCCAGCCACTCCGCCCGCTCCTCCGCGTTCCTCACCGTGGCGCTCAGGGCCAGCACCTGCACCCCCGGGTTGACCTGCCTGAGCCTGGCGGTCAGCACCTCCAGGGTGGGTCCCCTGTCCGGATCGTTTATCAGGTGGACCTCGTCCAGCACCACCACCGAGACCACGTCCGCCAGCCACTTGGCCCTGTGCCTGAGCAGGGAGTCCACCTTCTCCGAGGTGGCCACCAGCAGGTCGTACCTGGCCAGCCTGGTGTCCGCCACGTCGAAGTCCCCGGTGCTTATCCCCACCTTCACCCCCAGCGGCCCGTACCTCTCCCTGAACTCCTCGTACTTCTCGCTGGCCAAGGCCCTGAGCGGCACGATGTAGAGGGCCTTCCCCCTCCCCACCAGAATGGAGCGGAACATGCACAGCTCCGCCACCAGGGTCTTTCCCCCCGCGGTGGGAACGGCCAGCACCAGGTTCCTCCCCTCCATCACCCCCCTCCTCACCGCCTCCTCCTGGGGCGGGTAGAGGGAGGTGAGGCCCTCCCTCTCCAGCACGTCAGCCACCTGGGGAATCCCCCACCTCTCGCAGACCTCCCTGATCCTCATCTCCAATCCTTACTCCTGGGGGGAAAAAGAGGAGTTGTGGCCCAGCCGAGCGCCTACGCCGACCGGGGCTTCCGCACCGCTCAGCCTTTTCCTCTCTTCACAGAGGGACTTGAAAGACCACGGCTGGAACTAACAGAACCACTGCCCCTACTTCTTCTCCTCCAGGATCCTGATGGGTTTGCTGATGTAGCACCTGGCCGGGATCTTCCCGAACCGCTCCCGCTTCACCCACTTCATATTCCTTCAGAATCGGTGAAAAAAGACGAAATTTCTCCCGGTTCACCCCCGCCCCACTTGCGGCAATTTCTTTTTCTCGGGGGGAGAAGGGGGAAGATGAGCGCCCTCAGGATGAGGAAGCCCGTGCGCAACCTGAGCGGGGTGTGCGTGATCACCGCCATGGTGGAGCCCCGCCCCTGCCCCCACGGGAGGTGCGTGTACTGCCCCGGCGGGCCGGAGTGGGGGACCCCCCAGTCCTACACGGGGAAGGAGCCCGCCTCCGCCCGCGCCCTGCAGTGCGGCTACGATCCCTTCCTGCAGGTGAGGAGCAGGATGGAGCAGCTGGAGGGGATAGGGCACAGGGTGGACAAGGTGGAGCTCCTCCTCTTCGGGGGAACCCTCACCTCCTACCCCCGGGAGTACCTGAGGTGGTTCGTGAAGGAGTGCCTGGACGCCCTCACCGGCTCCCGCCACGCCACTCTGGAGGAGGCCCAGGCCGAGGCGGAGCGCGCCAGGGTGAGGGTGGAGCGACCTGGGGCTGGAGACCAGGCCGGACCGGTGCGGGGAGGGGGAGGTGGACCTGATGCTGGAGCTGGGGGCCACCAGGGTGGAGCTGGGGGTGCAGGCGGTGGACGAGGGGCTCCTGAGGGAGGCCGGGAGGGGGCACGGGGTGAGGGAGGTGGAGGAGGCCACCCGGGCGGCCAGGGACGCGGGGATGGCGGTGGTGTACCACCTCATGCTCGGCCTCCCCGGCTCCGATCCCGAGAGGGACCTGCAGAGCTGCAGGAGGGTCTTCGAGGAGGAGGGCTTCAGGCCCGACGCGGTGAAGCTCTACCCCACGCTGGTGATGCCGGGCACGGAGCTGCACGAGAGGTGGAGGAGGGGGGAGTACCGCCCCTACCCCCTGGAGGAGCTGGTGGACCTGCTGGCGAGGATCAAGAGCCTGGTCCCCCCCTGGGTTAGGATCCAGAGGGTGCAGAGGGACATCCCGGTCAACCTCCCCTCCGCGGGGCCGGAGAGGGGGGACCTGAGGGCCCTGGTGCAGGAGAGGATGGCCTCCCTGGGCCTCAGGTGCAGGTGCATCAGGTGCAGGGAGGTGGGGCGGTTCAGGGGAGAGCTGGACGGGGAGGAGCTGGTGCTGGTGCTCAGGGAGTACCGGGCCTCGGGAGGAGAGGAGCTCTTCCTCTCCTGGGAGGACCCGGAGAGGGACGTGCTGGTGGCCCTCCTCAGGCTCAGGCTCCCCTCCCCCCGCGCCCACCGCCCCGAGCTGGAGGGGGCGGCGGTGGTGAGGGAGCTGCACGTCTACGGCCCCCTGGTGCCCGTGGGGGAGAGGCCCCCGGAGGGGGCCTGGCAGCACCGGGGGCTGGGGAGGGCCCTGCTGGGGGAGGCGGAGCGCCTGGCGGAGGAGAGGGGGAGGGAGAGGGTGGCGGTGCTCTCCGGGATAGGGGTGAGGGAGTACTACCGGAGGCTGGGGTACAGGAGGGAGGGGCCCTACATGTGCAGGAAGGTGGGGAGATGAGGATCGCGGTGATCTCCGACGTCCACTCCAACCTCCCCGCCCTGGAGGCGGTGCTGGAGGACCTGGGGAGGGTGGACGAGATCCTCTGCGCCGGGGACCTGGTGGGCTACGCCTCCCAGCCCAACGAGGTGGTGGACCTCCTGCGCAGGAGGGGAATCCCCGCGGTGATGGGGAACCACGACTACGCGGCGGTCACCGGGGAGGTGGAGTGGTTCAACCCCTCCGCCAGGAGGGCCGCCCTCTGGACGAGGGAGAGGCTCACCGAGGAGAACCGCCGCTACCTCCGCTCCCTTCCGGAGGAGCTCAGGCTGACCAGGGAGGGGGTGAGGATCTACCTGGTGCACGGCTCCCCCCGCGATCCCCTCTTCGAGTACGTCTTCCCCGACCTCCCCCAGCGCCAGCTGCTGGAGCTGGTGAGGGGGGTGGAGGCCCAGGTGATCCTGCTGGGCCACACCCACGTTCCCATGCGGAGGGTGATCCAGGGGAAGCTGGTGCTCAACCCGGGAGGGGTGGGGCAGCCCAGGGACAGGGACCCCAGGGCCAGCTACCTGGTGCTCACGCTGGAGGACGGGGAGGCGGAGGCGGAGTTCAGGAGGGTGGAGTACGACATCGACAGGGCGGCGGAGGGAATAAGGAAGGCGGGCCTTCCCCCCGAGCTGGCCTCCCGCCTGTACGTGGGCTGGTGACTCAGCCGGAGGGGGCCGGACCGGTCTGACCGGCCTGGGCCGTCCCGGGCGCGGCACCCTGAGCGGCCGCGGGACCCGCGGGGGCCGGAGCGGAGGGGGCGACGGGTGTGACCTCCGAGGTGGAGGCCTTCATCTGGTGGATGGCCAGCACCCTCTCGTTCACCACGATGAGCTCCTTGATGGCTATCACGGAGCTGTAGGAGATCACCGGCATCCCCTTGTCGTCCTTGGGAAGGTTGTCCAGCAGCCCCTTCTCCGCGGGCTTTATCACCAGGGAGAGGATGGCCCCGGTGTTCTCGTCTATCATCAGGTCCGAGAGCCTCCCCAGGTGCAGGCCCCGGTCCGTCACCACCGTCATGCCCCGCAGCCTGCTGGCCAGCACCTGTCCCAAGCTTTCCCCCAACCTGCTCTCCACTCCGGATTTAAAAAGGTGGCCCCTAGCCGTTGACGGGCCTCCAGTCCCTGGGCCAGGGCTTCCCGCTGAGGTACTCGTGGATGGAGGCCGCCGCCCTCTTACCCGCCCCCATGGCCAGGATCACGGTGGCCTCCCCGGTGGTGATGTCACCCCCCGCCCAGACCCCCTCCAGGGAGGTCCTCCCCTCCTCGTCCACCAGGATGGTCCCCCACCTGCTGGTCTTCAGGCCGGGGGTGGTGGCGGGGACCAGGGGGTTGGGGCTCTGGCCTATGGCCACCACCACCGTGTCCACCTGGATCCTGAACTCCGAGCCCGGTATCTCCACGGGCCTCCTCCTCCCCGACTCGTCCGGCTCCCCCAGCTGCATCCTCACGCACTCCACCTCCCTCACCCAGCCCTTCTCGTCCCCCAGGTACCTCTTGGGGAGGGTGAGGAGCAGGAACTTCACCCCCTCCTCCTCCGCCCTCTGGATCTCCTCCCTCCTGGCCGGCATCTCCGCCCTGGAGCGCCTGTAGATGATGTAGGACTCCTCCGCCCCCAGCCTCAGGGCGGTCCTGGCGCAGTCCATGGCCACGTTACCCGCCCCTATGGTGGCCACCCTCCTCCCCACCTTGGTGGGGGTGTCGTACTCGGGGAAGAGGTAGGCCTTCATCAGGTTGGTGCGGGTGAGGAACTCGTTGGCCGAGTAGATCCCGTTCAGGTTCTCCCCGGGGATCCTCATGAAGTTGGGGAGGCCCGCCCCCGTGGCCACGAACACCGCGTCGTACTCCCGCCTGAGCTCCTCCAGCGTGACGGTCTTCCCCACCACCACGTCCACCTTCACCTCCACCCCCAGGCTCTTCACGTACTCCACCTCCGCCCTCACGATCTCCTTGGGCAGCCTGAACTCCGGGATCCCGTACACCAGCACCCCTCCTGGGGCGTGAAGGGCCTCGAAGATGGTCACCGCGTGCCCCCTCCTGGCCAGGTCCGCGGCCGCCGTCAGGCCCGCCGGTCCCGAGCCCACCACCGCCACCCTCTTCCCGGTGGGGGCGGGGCGCGGGGGCACCCTGAAGCCCCTGGCCCTCTCCCAGTCCGCCAGGAAGCGCTCCACCCTCCCTATCCCCACGGGCTCGTACTTCTTCCCCAGCGTGCAGGCCCCCTCGCACTGGTTCTCGTAGGGGCAGACCCTGCCGCAGATAGCCGGGAGGGCGTTCTTCTCCTTGATCAGGGCTATGGCCTCCTCGAACCTCCCCTCCCTGGCCAGGGCCAGGAAGCCCGGGATGTCCACCCCCACCGGGCACCCCTCCACGCAGGGGGGTACGGTCTTCCCCTTCGCGGGCTTGCACCGCAGGCACCTGGCCGCCTCCAGCTTCACCGTCTCCGGGTCCTGCCCCAGCGGGACCTCGTTGAAGTTCCTGATCCTCACCTTCGGGTCCTGCTCGGGCATCGGGTACTTCCTGGGCACGATCTTGGCCGCCACTCACCTCCCCCCCTTCAGCCTCTCCAGGGCTATCCTCTCCTCCTCCAGGTAGCGGCGGTTCCTGGCCGCCAGCAGGTCGAAGTCCACCTGGTGGGCGTCGAACTCCGGGCCGTCCACGCAGGCGAACCTGGTCTTCCCCCCCACCTCCACCCTGCAGCACCCGCACATCCCCGTGCCGTCCACCATGATGGGGTTCAGGCTCACCACCGTCTTCACCCCGTGAGGCCTGGTGACCTCCGCCACCGCCTTCATCATGGGCACGGGTCCCACCGCCACCACCAGGTCGATCTTCCTTCCCTTCTCCAGCAGCTCCCTCAGCACGTCGCTCACGAAGCCCTTCCTGGCGTAGGAGCCGTCGTCCGTGGTGACGTGGAGCTCGTCGCTGAACCTCCTGATCTCCTCCTCGAAGATGAGGAGCTCCTTGGTCCTGGCCCCTATGATGGAGATCACGCGATTGCCCGCGGCCTTGAAGGCCCTCACCTCCGGATAGATGCACGCTATCCCCACCCCTCCCCCCACGCACGCCACCGTCCCGTACCTCCCTATCTCCGCCGGCCTCCCCAGCGGACCCACCACGTCGGCCAGGTGATCCCCGGCCTTCAGGGAGTTCAGCCTCCTCGTGGTGGCCCCGGCCTCCAGTGCCACCAGCGTGATGGTTCCCCTCTCGGGGGACCAGTCGTTGAGGGTGAGGGGTATCCTCTCCCCCCTCTCGTCTATCCTCAGGATCACGAACTGGCCGGGCTGGGCCTTCCTGGCGATGAGGGGGGCCTCGATCTCGAACCTGGCCACGGTGGGACAGAGGAACTCCTTGGAGAGGATCCTGAACATCCATCAACTCCGAAGCCCCTCCCTTAAAAACCAATCGCCCTCCCCGCTCCTTCCCCCTCTCGATACATACACGCATAGGGTTTTTTTCCTCCGCTCAGAAGGAGGAAGTGCTGAAGAGCAGAAGGGAGCTGCTGAGGCTTCTGAGGGAGAAGCACCCCCACTTCCTGCAGCTGGAGGAGATGGCCCTGCGCCTCCGCCTGGAGGAGTCCAGGCTGAAGGAGGAGCTGGGGGCCCTCCTCTCGGAGGGCCTGGTGGAGGAGGAGGGGGGAAGGGTGCGGATCACCTCCAGGGGCATAAAGAGGCTGGCGGAGGAGGAGAGGAGGGAGCTGCTGGAGGAGCTGAGGAAAACCGTGCAGGTGAGGGAGGAGTGGGAGGAGAGGGAGAGCCTCCTCCGGTACAGGTTCTGGGGATGGGTGCTGGAGAACGCGGACAGGATAAGGGGGGAGCTGGAGGACCCCCGCCTCTCCGCCCGCTACCGCCTCCTCCTGAGAACGCTGGAGCTCTCCGTGGGGGTGGAGAGGGCCTTCGAGGGGGAGCGCTCGCCCGAGGAGCTCCTGGACTCCTTCAACGAGCTGGTGGAGGAGCTGAAGTCCCTGAAGGAGCCGGAAAAGCTGAAGCTTCCCAGGCTCGTCCCCCTCTCCAGGGGGAAGGAGCCCAGGACCTACGGCCTCTACACCTGGGGAACGGACGAGCCCGTGCTGGAGCTCCTCCGCTTCTGGCTGGGGAAGATCCTCACCCTCCTCATCCTGGAGCTGGAGTAGCTCAGAGGGAGAAGGGCGGGTTGGGGCCGAAGGAGGTGATCCTGCCGGTGGGGCAGACCCTGTAGCAGTAGGAGCAGTTCCTGCAGGCCTCCTCCTTCCCGGGCAGGAGCGCCACCCTCCTCTCCACCCCCCTGCCCACGAACTCCACCGCGTTGTCCCACTGGGCCTCCGTGCACCTCCTCACGCAGAGGCCGCAGAGGATGCACTTGCTGGGCTCCACCAGGCCCAGCGAGGAGAAGCGGGAGAGATCCGCGCCGTACCTGTGGGCCAGGGCCCTCACCTCCCCTCCCACGTCCTCCCCGGCGGTGACGGCGGCCAGCTCCAGGATCACCCTCCTTATCCTCTGGAGCTTGGGGGTCTCCGTCCTCACCTTCAGCCCCTCCTCCACCGGGTAGCAACAGGAGGCCACCGTCCTGGTCCTCCCTCCCCTCTCCACCTCCACCACGCAGATCCTGCAGGCCCCGTAGGGCTCCAGCTCCTCGTCGTAGCAC
>QNVD01000024.1 GCA_004347925.1 Hadesarchaea archaeon | reverse complement strand
CTACGGTGTGAAGCCCCCCGTCAGCGAGGAGTGGACCCTGCCCGAGTTTCCGGTCAGCAAGAAACCCGTGGCCGTGACCGTGGTGAAGCTCAACGGGGTCATGATGGTGGACGCCTGCCTGGAGGAGGAGAACATAGCGGAGGCCCGCCTGACCATCTCCACCCTGGAGGACGGGAGCATCTGCGCCATGCAGAAGGGGGGAAGCGGGTTCTTCGAGAGGGAGGAGCTGGAGAAGGCCTACGAGCTGGCCCGGAAATGCGGGGAGGAGCTGAGGAAGAAGCTGTGAGAGGATGGGAAGGACCAAGAAGGTGGGCATAGCCGGAAAGTACGGGCCCAGGTACGGGCTGAAGGACCGGAGGCTGGCGGGGGAGATAGAGGCCGCCAAGGCGGGGAGGAAGAGGTGCCCCTCCTGCGGCTTCCCCAAGCTCAAGAGAACCAGCACCGGCATCTGGGAGTGCCTGAAGTGCGGGGACAAGTTCGCGGGTCAGGCCTACTACCCTCCCGCGGAGGGTTCCGGGGGATGAGATGTACAAGTGCTACCACTGCGGGGAGGTGATAAAGGACCCTCAGAAGCTGGAGAGGGTGGTCTGCCCCCACTGCGGCTTCAGGATCTTCTACAAGGTGCGTCAGCCCGTGGTCAGGAGGGTGAAGGCCCTCTGAGGGAAGGCCATGGCCATACGTTCGGAGGCGGTGGTGGAGATGGTTTTTCCCGCCCCGGAGCTGGCCAGGAAGGCCATGCTGGCCCTGAAGCCCGAGGAGGTCTCCCCCGGGGGGAGGAGCTCCGCCAGGATCTCGGTCAGGAGGAAGATCCTCCGGCTGGAGGTCGAGGCCAGGGACACCCCCTCCCTTCGTGCCGCCCTCAACTCCCTCCTGAGGCTTATAACGGTGGTGCGAGATATGATGGAGCTGGAGGAGGGATGAGATGGAGGAACTGCCCCCACAGCTGAAGCACATGGTGGCGCAGTACCAGCAGGCCCAGCAGCACGCGCAGGCCCTCGCCTCGCAAAGACAGCAGCTGGAGCTCCTGAGGCTGGAGACCCAGAAGGCCCTGGAGGCCCTGGAGAAGGCTCCTCAGGACGCCGCCGTATACCGGAGCGTGGGTCCCCTCCTGCTGAGGGTGAACAGGGAGGAGCTGAAGAAGGAGCTGGAGGAGGAGAGGGAAACCCTGGAGCTGAGGGTGAAGACGCTGGAGCGCCAGGAGGAGAGGGTCACGGAGAGGCTCAGGGAACTGCAGCAGAAGCTGGAGGAGGCCCTGAAGACGAGAAAGCCCGAGGCTTGACCCCGTTGAGGAAGGCCGCCGAGCTGCTCCTGGAGCACGCCAAAAAAGGAAGCCGCATCCTGCTGGTCTCCCACCAGCAGGCCGACCCCGACGGGGTGGGGAGCGCCCTGGTCCTCTCGGAGGTGCTGGGGAGGATGGGGGCCAGAACCGAGGTGGTGCTCCCCGAGGGGATGAACAAGCTCTCCCAGCTCCTGCTGGAGCGCTACGGGAGGGAGGTGAGCACCTCCATCCACCTCCAGCCAGATCTGGTGGTGATGGTGGACGCCTCCAGCTTTGACCACCTGGGGAAGGTGGGGGAGGAGGTGAGGGGCAAACCCATCCTGCTGGTGGATCACCACCTGGAGGTGGAGGGGATGAGGGAGGGGGTGGAGGTCTCCTGGGTGGACGAGGAGGCCACCTCCTCGGCCGAGATGATCCTGCGCCTGGTGAAGGAGCTGGGGGAAACCCTCTCCCCGCAGCAGGCCCAGCTCCTGCTGGTGGGCATCCTAACGGACACGGCCGGGCTCAGGCTCGCCCGCAACTCCACCCTCGAGGCCGTTTGCGAGCTGATAAGGTACGGGGCCGACTACCGTCAGGCCCTCGAGGCCCTCAAGCTGCCCGAGGACCGCTCCAGACGCATAGCCATGCTCAAGGCCGCCCAGCGGATGGAGATAAGGACGCTGGGGGACTACGTGGTGGTCTTCTCCGAGCTGAGCGCCTTCGAGGCCGATGCCGCCTCCGTCCTGCTCAGGCTTGGGGCGGATCTCAGCTTCGTGGGGTCCGAGGAGAAGGGGGAATTCAGGATCTCAGGCAGGGCCACCCCCGAGCTGTGCGAGAGCACCGGACTGCACCTGGGGGCCCTGATGCAGGAAACGGGGAGATTCTTCGGGGGCTCGGGAGGGGGGCACCCGGGGGCGGCCAGCTCCACGGGCAAAGGCACCCTGAAAGAGGTGAAGAGGTTCCTCCTGAGCCAGCTGCAGAGGATCCTGCCGGGAACCTGAGGCCTCACACCCTGTCCAGCCAGTGCTCGTATCCCCTCTCCTGCCCCCTGACCACCCGGAAGTAGATCCCCTGCAGCCTGGCGGTGATCTTTCCCCTCCTGCCTTCCCCTATGGGATGACCCTCCACCTCCCTTATGGGGGTGACCTCCGCCGCCGTTCCGGTGAAGAAGGCCTCCTCCGCCCGGTAGAGCCTCTCGGGGGGGATGGGCTCCTCCTTGGCGGGAATTCCCTCCCTCCTGGCTATCTCCAGGATGGAGTCCCTGGTTATGCCTGGGAGGGCGCACTCGGAAATGGGGGGGGTGACCAGGGTTCCCCCCTCCACGATGAAGAGGTTCTCTCCCGGCCCCTCGGAAACGTTGCCCGCGAGGTTGAGCATGAGGGCCTCATCGTAACCGCTGTTCACCGCGTCCAGCTTGGCCAGGATGGAGTTGGCGTAGTTGGCCACCAGCTTGGCATGGGGGGGAAGGATGGAGGGGTGGATCCTGCGGTAGGGGGAGAGCTTCACCCTGACGCCGTTCCTTAGGCCCTCCTCCCCCAGGTAGGTTCCCCACTCCCAGGCGGCCACGGCCACCCTCACGGGGGCCCCCGTGGGGTTGAGGCCCATCACCCCGTAACCGCAGTAGGCGATGGGCCTGATGTAGCACTCCTCCAGCCCGTTCTCCCTCACCGTCATCCTGGCGGCCTCCATCAGCTCCTCCACCGAGTAGGGCAGCTTCATCCCCACGATCTCGGCGGAGCGCTGCAGCCTGAGCATGTGATCCCTCAGCCTGAAGATGGCCGGACCCTCCGGGGTCCGGTAGCACCTTATCCCCTCAAAGACCCCGTAACCGTAGTGGAGGGTGTGGGTGAGGAGGTGGACCTTGGCCTCCTCCCAGGGCACCAGCTTTCCGTCCATCCAGATGAAACGGGTGGGGTTGATGGCCATCTACTCCTCTAAAACCCCGGAGTTTTAAAGAAATTTTGGGCTTCCCACCTCCGACAGGCTCTATAAGGGACCCCTACCAAGAGAGAGTAGCATGAGGCTGGCAAAACTCCTGGCGTTGGTCTCCCTCGGCATCACCGCAGCGGCTGTTCTCCTCTTCCTCCTCTTTCCTCCCTCCTCCCCCGAGCTCTCCTTCGTGCTGGCCGCGGGGATTTCGTTCATCCTGCTCCTCCTCTTCTCCCTCTCCGTGATGGAAGCCCCCGGGGAGGGGGAAGCGGAGGGGGCCGAGGCTCCCCGGAAGGAGGAGGCCCCGGAGGAGAAAAGGGAGGAGGTGATCTCCAAGCTCAGGGAAGCCCTGGAGGAGGGGGTGGAGCCCGGGGGAGGGGAGAAGGCTGAGGAACCTGAGCGGGAGGAGAAGGAGGAAACCCGACCGGAGCCTCTCTCCGGCCTAGCCCTCTCACCCCCGGGCTGGAAGCTGGTGGGGGAGGGGGAGGCCGAGGAGGAGGCCATCTTGGGAAGGGGAGATACCAAGGCCAAAGGCCCCTTCAGGATCTGGGAGAAGGAGGGGAGGAGGCTGGCCCTCTACACCCTGCTCTTCCCCTCGCCGGAGGCGGCGGGGGCCAGGCTGGAGGAGACCATGAACAAGCTGGGGGGCCTGCTCCAGAGGCGCCTCACCCAGCAGGGGCACTTCCACCTGGAGAGGGAGGGGATAGACGGGATGATCTGGAGGAGGGGGGAGGTGATGTTCCTCCTGCTGCTGGGGAAGGGCGAGAAGGGGGAGATCCAAAGGT
>QNVD01000239.1 GCA_004347925.1 Hadesarchaea archaeon | reverse complement strand
GAACTGGGAGCTCTCCCAGCTACGGCTGGGGGAGGTGTACCTCAGGGAGATGTCCCCCGAGCAGGCGGTGGAGGGGGCGGTGGAGACGGGATGCTCGGGGATAGCCTTCACCTACAACGAGCCCTCCATCTGGTGGGAGTACTGCCGCGACGTTTCCAGGCTGGCCAAGGAGAGGGGCCTGTACACGGTGATGGTGACCAACGGCTACCTCAACCTTCCGGCTTGGGAGGGGCTCTCCCCCTACCTGGACGCCGCCAACGTGGACGTGAAGGCCTTCACGGACCGCTTCTACCGGAAGTTCCCCGGCGTCCCCAGCCTTAAACCCGTGCTGGAGAGCTGCGAGTGGCTGGTGAGGAGGGGAAAGCACCTGGAGGTCACCTACCTCCTCATCCCGGGGGAGAACGACGATCCGGGGGAGATAAAGGGGTTCTGCAGGTGGGTGAGGGAGGGGCTCTCCCCCGACATTCCCGTCCACTTCAGCAGGTTCTTCCCCCACTACAGGCTGAGGGAAAAGAGCCCCACCCCCCTCAAAACCCTGGAGAGGGCCAGGGAGATAGCGAGGGAGGAGGGGCTGGAGTTCGTCTACCTGGGAAACGTGGCCCTGCCCGGGGCGGAGGACACCCTCTGCCCCTCCTGCGGGGAGCTTCTGGTGGAGAGGGCGGGCTTCACCGTCCTCAGGTACCGGCTCAGGGAGGGGAGGTGCCCGCGCTGCGGGAGAAAGATAAGGATGGTGGGGGAGTTCAGGGGAGGGTGATGGAGACCTGCGACGTGGGAAGCCTGCCCGTGCCGGGCGACGAGAAGAGGCTGGAGGAGGGGAGGAGGAGGTACGCGAGGGGGGAGGGTGGGGAGGAGGCGGAGTACTTCGAGCGCCTGGTGGTCTCCTCCTTCCTGGACAAGGTGAGGTGCGGGATAGACCTGCCCAACTACCCCCAGTTCTCGGACATGATCTCAAGCTTCCTGGAGCCCATGCGGGGGGTGAGGAGGAGGGGGGAGGGGTACGTGCTGGAGGAGGAGCCCTCCCTCAGGCAGGGGG
>QNVD01000238.1 GCA_004347925.1 Hadesarchaea archaeon | reverse complement strand
CCCTTCCGACCGGGGAACCCTCCCACCTCAGGATTAAAGGAGGAAAGGAGAAATTTTGTATGTGGAAAGGATCCCCCTCCTGCTAGCAGCGGTGGGGGTGCTGGCCCTGCTGGGGCTCAGTGCCTCCCTCCTCTTCCCCTCCGAGGGCCTAAGGCTGAGGAACGTGGTGCTGGAGGGGGAAACCCTGATGAAGGCGGAGGAGGTGACGCTCACCGGAACCCTCTCCCCCAGCGGGGGGATGCTGATCATCCAGCTCTCGGGAATGGAGGCGAGGGGCTTCTCCCTGGAGGGGAAGATCAGGATGGGGGCGGACAGGGTGAGGGCGGAGAACGTTAGGGTGGTGGTGGATCCCTCCAAGCTGGAGAACCGGGGAATGGGGGGCTTCCTCCTCACCCTAGTGGAGAGGGGAGAGGGGGTGGAGCTGATGAGGCTGAGGGTGAGGGGGATGGAGCTGAGGGCGGATAACCTGTATACCGGTGAGATCCTGCTGCAGGGAATGAGGCTCTAGCCCAGCACCCTCATCTCCACCTCCCTGAGCACCGTGTTCTCGGCGAGGAGGTGGAGGAGCCTGAGGTCCACGTTCAGGAGGGTGGCGGGATCCCCGGCCAGGTTCCGGATGGNGGCGTCCTGGGGCGCCTGATCTCCCCTCCACCCCGCCCTGAAGCCCGCCACCTCCCCTGCCGTTTCCGAGGCCCAGATCTCCGCTCCCTTCTGCTCTATCTTACCCCCCAGCACGCAGGAGCCGTACCCCAGATGCATCTCCCCCGAGAGCTCCGCCACCGACAGCTCCGTAACCTGAACCCTTCTGCCCGAGACCTCCACCCCGGAGGGCCCCCTCATGCTCCACCCCTTCATCCTCACGGAGGGCATGCTCACCCTCCGGGGATGGGCGGGGGGGGCCTCCACCCTGAGGGAGGGCAGCACCATGATCTCCGCTTCCAGGTGAAGGATCTCCATCTTTACCCCCGTCATCTCGGCGTTCTCCCTGGGAAGGAGGAGCTCCAGCACCTTCACGGGCACATCCCCCCCCTCCC
>QNVD01000237.1 GCA_004347925.1 Hadesarchaea archaeon | reverse complement strand
GGAGGGGCTGGGGGAGGAGTGGCTGGGGAGGAGGCTGGATGAGGGGGCGGTGGAGGAGCTGCTGGAGAGGGGGAGGAGGTACGGCTTCGATCCGGTGGGGGAGGGAGGGGAGTACGAGACCTTCGTCCTCTCCTCCCCCTTCTCCCCCCGCAGGGTGGAGGTGGTGAGGGCCAGGAAGATATGGAGGAAAAACAGCGGCTACCTCCTGATAGAGGAGGCCAGGGTGGTATGACGGTCCTCCTCTACTCCCAGGAGTTCCTGAGGCACCGGCCGGGGGAGGACCACCCGGAGTCCCCCCAGCGGCTGAGGGCCATCGTGGACGCCCTGAAGAGGGAGGGCAGCTGGTACTCCCCGCGGGTGAAGGTGATCCATCCCTCCCCCTGCCGGGAGGAAGAGCTGCTGGGAGTCCATGACCCCTCCTACCTCCAGCTCCTCGGGAGGATGGAGGAGGAGGGGGGGGAGCTGGATTCCGATACCCCGGTGAGGAGGGGAACGGGGGAGAGGATCAGGCTGGCGGCGGGGGCGGCCGTGGAGGCGGGAAGGGGAGTGGCCTCGGGAAGGTGGGAGAACGCCTTCGCCCTCACCAGGCCACCGGGGCACCACGCGGGGAGGAGGAGCGGGGGGGGCTTCTGCTACCTGAACAACGTGGCCTTGATGGTGGACAGGGTGAGGAGGGAGTTCGGCCTGAGGAGGATCCTCATCCTTGATCTGGACGCACACCACGGGAACGGAACCCAGGAGATCTTCTACCGGGATCCTGGCGTGCTCTACCTCTCCCTGCACCAGGACCCCCGCACCCTCTACCCCTGGTGCGGCTTCATCCACGAGCTGGGGGAGGGTGAGGGGGAGGGCTTCAACGTGAACGTCCCCCTACCGCCGGGAAGCGGGGAAGGGGAGTACGCCTGCGCCATGGGGGAGATCTTCCTCCCCCTGGTGGAGGAGTTCAGGCCGGAGCTGGTGGCGGTGTCGCTGGGGTTGGACTCCCTCAGGGATGATCCCCTCACCCAGCTGGAGCTCCTCCCCTCCTCCTATGCTTGGCTGACCGGGATGATAGTGGAGGGGGCCAGGGGCTGCGGGGCGAGGGTGGCGATGGTGCTGGAGGGGGGGTACGCTCCCGCCAGCGTGGGGAAGGCGGTGGTGGAGGTGGTGAGGGTGATGCTGGAGGGTAGGGGTCCCCCTCCTCCCCCGCCCTCGGAGGTGAAGGCGGTGGAGGAACTCAAGAAGCTCCTGCGCCCCCACTGGAGGCTCTGAGCTACGCCAGGGAGAGTTCCAGCCAGAGGAGGAGGGAGATCAGGACCATCACGGGAAGGGTCACGAGGAAACCGTACTTGCTGAACTGGGAGAAGCTCACGGGATAACCCTTGTCGGAGAGGAGCTTGGCCCACATGAGGCCGGCCAGCGCCCCGGTGAGGAAGAGGTTGGCCCCCAGGTTGCTCCCCGCGATCACACCCAGCGTGGAGGCCAGCCTGAGGTGGCTCCCCCTTGAGAACTCGGGACTCTGAAGGGTCCTCACCATGAAGAGGGTCATGGGGTGGTTGTTCATCGCCCCCGCCAGCAGGGAGGAGAGGAGGGTGAGGAGGAAGAGGGTGGGGAGGAGGCCCCCCAGGGAGGAGAGGCGGGGGGCCAGGAGGTTCGTCCAGCCCCCGGAGGAGAGGGCCTCCATCTGGATGAAGAGGCCCACCAGGAAGGGGGCGAGCTTCCAGGGGAGCCTGAAGAGGGGGGGGACCTTTCTGCCGTAGGAGAGGAGGTCCGAGGCCAGGACCAGGAGGGCCAGCAGGGCCACGCCCGACCACATGGGTATGACCCTCACGCCGGGGGGGAGGCTCATGAAGACGATGGCCCCCACCAGCCCCGCCAGCCCCACCCAGAGCCCCCTCCCGGCCTTGAGCACGGAGCGGGGCTCCACCTCCGGGGGCTCCACCCTACGGGGGATCCTGCGGCGGAAGAGGGCGTAGAGGAGCCCGAAGCCCGCAAAGGCCCCCACCAGGGAGGGGAGGAACATCCACCTGGCGAACTCCACGAAGGAGAGCCCCATGGAATCGGCGGCGATGATGTTGGTGGGGTTCCCCATGTAGAGGGCCATCCCCAGCGTGTTCACGGTGAAGAACTGGCAGAAGAGGAAGGGGAGGGGGTCCGCCCCGCTCCTCCTGGCCATGTAGAAGATGAGGAGGGTCATGGTAAGGATCACGATGTCGTTGTCCGTGAAGAGGGTGAGGAAAGAGGTGAGGAGGAAGAACAGGAAGAAGAGCTTCTTCCCCGAGCCTCCGGAGAGGCGGACGAAGCGGAGGGAGAGGTACTCGAAGAAGCCCCGGTAGTCCAGGGAGACGCAGAGGTAGGAGAGGGAGAGGATGAGGATGATGATGGCGTAGGGGTGGAGGCCCTCCCCCCCCACCACTCCCCTCACCACCGTGCCAGAGTCGGCGTAGGGGGTCAGGAGGAGCAGGAGGGCCCCGAGGAGGGGGGCCCAGCCGTAGTCCAGGTGAAAGTACCTGGAGGTGAAGGGGATCCTGAGGAGGGGGTGCTTGAAGATGAGGAAGAGGGTGAAGGCGAAGAGGAGAAGGGGGGGAAGGGGGGGAGCGCTCAGCCCTACCACCCACCTACACCGGCTGACCAGGCTTCCTGACGAGCACGGCCACGCAGGGAGAGTGTTTGATCACGTAATCGGAGATGCTCTCCGTGAAGTACCCCAGCACCCCCTTCCTGGGGATGGTTCCCAGCACGAGGCCGTCGCAGTTCTTCTCCCTGGCGAAGGAGACGATGGCCTTGCCCACCTCCGTGGACTCCACCAGGTGGAGCTCGCACCTCCTCCCCTCCTTCTGAAAGAGCTCCTTCACCCAAGAGAAGCTGTCCTCCGCCCCCTTCCTCACCAGCTCGTTCAGGAGGCGGACCACGTGCAGGAGGTGCACCTCCCCCTCCGGGGAGGAGAGCCTCAGGGCCACCTCCACCATCTCCCTGGGGGTGGCTTCCGTCAGGCAGAGGAGCAGGCGCTTGAACATCAAACTCCTCCCTTTCCCCCTTTTTAAGGCCTTCCAGGGCTAATCTTTTACTCCTCCCCCCGGAGGGAGGGAGATGGAGGAGCTCCTGGCCAGGGTCCTGAGGAGGATAGAGCCTACGGAGGAGGACCGGAGGAGGGCGGAATCCCTCTCCAGCCGCCTCGTCTCCTCCCTCTCCGAGCTGCTCGGGAGGGAGGGGGTGGAGGGGGAGGTGAGGGTGGAGGGATCCTTCGCCAAGGACACCTGGCTGAGGGGGGAGAACGACCTGGACCTCTTCGTCCTCCTTCCCCCCCAGGCGGGCGAGGAGGGGCTGAGGAGGGTGGTGGAGGTGGCGAAGGGGCTGAGGGGGAGGAAGAGGGAGAGGTACGCCGAGCACCCCTACCTGCAGCTGGAGGTGGAGGGGTACAGGGTGGAGGTGGTTCCCTGCTTCAGGGTGGAGAGGGCGGAGGAGAGGTGCTCGGCGGTGGACAGGACCCCCTTCCACACCAGGTACGTGCTGGAGAGGCTGGACGAGGGGAAGAGGAGGGAGGTGAGGCTGCTCAAGAGGTTCATGATGGGAATAGGGTGCTACGGGGCGGAGCTGAGCGTGGGGGGCTTCTCCGGCTACCTCTGCGAGCTCCTGATCCTCCACGCGGGATCCTTCAGGGAGCTGCTGGAGGAGGCCAGGAGGTGGGGGCCGGGGACCGTGGTGGATCCGGAGGGTTTCTATCCCGATCCCTCCAAGGCCAGGCTCCTCTTCCCCGACCAGCCGCTGGTGGTGGTGGATCCTGTGGACAGGACCAGGAACGTGGCCGCCGCCGTCTCCCTCCCCAAGCTCTGCACCTTCGTCCTGGCCTGCAGGGAGTTCCTGCGCAGACCCAGCGAGCGCTTCTTCTTCCCCAGGCCCCCCAGGGAGCTGAAGAGGGTGGAGCTGTGGAGGCTCATGAGGAGGAGGGGGACGGAGTTCCTCTGCCTGGCCTTCAGGACCCCCCCGGTGGTGGAGGACGTGCTCCATCCCCAGCTCAGGAAGGCGGAGAGGGCCCTCTCCTTCGCCCTGGGGGAGAGGGGCTTCGAGGTGGTGAGGAGCGAGGTCTGGTCGGGTCGCCTCTCCCTCATCCTCTTGGAGGTCTTCCCCCCCTCCCTTCCCCCCCTCCAGCTCAGGAGGGGTCCCCCCCTTCCCGTCTCCGAGGAGGACTTCCTGGGGAAGTACCTTGGGAAGAAGGGGACCTGGGCGGGCCCCTACGTGGACCAGGAGGGGAGACCGGTTTTCGAGGTGGAGAGGAGGGAGAGGGAGGCGGCGAGGGTGCTGGAGGAGAGGGTGAGGGAGGGGAGGGGGCTGGGTAAGCACGTGGAGGAGGCCCTCTCGAAGGGTTTCAGGATTTACCGGGGGAGGGAGGTGCTGGAGCTCTGCCGGGAGGAGGGCTTCTCCCTCTTCCTCTCCGAGTACCTCACCAGGTGCCTCCCCTGGTACCGCTGAGGTAGAAGCGATTCTCGGGATGAAGCTTGACCTCTCGTGTCCCCACTAGACGGATTTCGTTGCGCCGGAAGTCGGGGTACAGGTAACATGCTCTACCTCGCAAGCATCGCCAGCCCTTCGAACCTTTCTTCCCAAAAGCTAACCGGAGCAAGAGGGAGCTCACCGGGAGTTATGGCTTCCAGCGTGTCAAATCCGGAGGCAACTCTCCTCCTGGTCGCTATTCCACAGCACCTCCCTCCTTTCATCCACCCAGAAGATGACCCGATAACCCCACCCGCAACCTGTAAAGCCTCGGGCGGGACGTCCCCGCCGCCTAGGGGCTTCACGTCCAGTCCGCTCCTAGCTTTGGGGGTTCTCCCTGAGCTTCTTGAGGCTCTCCTTGATGCGCTCGGCCGTTTCCTGTGGTAGCCTCCTGAGCTCGCGAACGGCTCGGGGTTCAGGAGGACCTCATAGGTCTTCAAGCCTAACGTACTCCTTTCTGGGAGTTTTCTCGATGCGCCTGCAGACTTCGTCTATCAGCTTCGGCTCCTCTTCGCTGATGGAGAGCAACCTGCGGAGGATGTCGTCGTAGCTTTCCCCCTTCCGCCCGAGACGTTCTATCTTCGCCTTGACCTCGGGGCTTACGGCGATGGTGGTTCTTTTCATCATGCCATGAGAGAATTTACAGCAGAGATTTTTGTGCTCAGGGGATCGGATGGTGCGGGGGAGGGGATTTGAACCCCCGAACCCCTGAGGGACCAGATCTTGAGTCTGGCGCCTTTGACCTGGCTCGGCCNCCCCCGCCATTTCCCCTCCACCCTCCCGCGTCTTAACCGTTGCCCTAGGGCAGGATCCTGGGGAGGTACTTCAGGAGGAAGAGGGAGCCGAAGAGGAGGAGGAAGAGTCCGCAGAGGGCCAGCAGGACCCTGTGCGCCCTCGTCCCCACCACCCTCCTTCCCCTGGAGGCCAGGCTGGAGACCAGGGAGAACCAGCCCAGATCGGAGAGGCCGTGCCCCACCAGCCAGAAGGCCAGGCCCGCGTAGGAGGAGAGGGAGAAGGCCTCCAGCAGGGTGGAGAAGCCCACCGTCACCCACCAGAGGGGGACGCTGGGGTTCAGGAGGCTGCTGAAGAGCACCCCTCCCAGAAGGGGTGGGAGGGAGACCAGCGGGACGCTCTCCTCCCCCAGCTTCCCGAAGGCCCTGCGGGCGCTCACCCCTCCCAGGAGCACGAGGAGGGACCCACCGAGCAGCCCCAGCGAGGTGTGGACGGAGGGCTCGAGGAAGAGCCCCAGCCCCAGCAGGAAGAGCAGGAGGAAGAGGGCCTCGGTGAGGAGGTGCCCCGCCACCACCCTGGGCCCCACCCCCCTCCCCTCCGAGGAGGACTTGGCCACCACGTAGATCAGCATGGGCCCTGGGAGGAGGGAGCCGGAGAGCCCCACGAAGAAGCCCACGGGGAGCTGGAGGAGGGCGTTCATCCGTTCCTACCCCAGGCACCTCTCCCTGTACTCGCAGAAACCGCACCTGCTCCTGGTGGCCGTGGGCTGGGCCTCCCTCCTCCCCCTCCAGTAGGCCAGCGCCCAGGCCAGCTCCCTCCTCCCCCTCTCCCAGTCGGGCTCGCAGAGGAAGACCCCCTCCTCCCCCGTTCCCTGCATCACCAGCTCCGAGATCCTGTCGAAGGGGGGGACGGAGGAGGGGGGAAGGAGGAGGATGGCGTACCTCAGGTCGGAGGTGTCCATGCCCAGGGAGCGGAGGATCAGGCAGTAGATCCTGGCCTGCACGTGGTGGTAGTGGGCGGGGATCCTGGATCCCGTGAACTTGTACTCCACCACCCTCACCGGCCTTCCCCCTTGGAAGACCAGGGCATCGGGCTTCCCCGTGACCAGCACCCCCCCGAACCTGGAGGCCAGGAAGAGCTCGGAGGCCCAGACGGGCTTCCCCTCCAGGGCCTCCCTGAGGATCTGCTCGGGGGGCTTCTGGATCGCCTTCTCCACCAGCTTCGCGTGCCTGTTCTCCCCCTCCACCATCTCCGGGGTCCTCACCCTCCCCACCGTGTACCTGAACTCCACCTTCCTCTCGCAGTAGAACTGGGAGGCTATGTCGGAGGCGCTCACGGAGGGTAGCCCGAAGCGCAGGTTTCCCCCCTCCCTCCTCAGGCGGGAGAGCTCCGAGAGGGCCTGGAGGTAGCGGGAGAGGGGGGCGAACATCACCCTTAACGGGAGGTGGCGCAAAAAAGCTTGAGGGAGGATGGGGGTCTGGGTGCTTAGGCTGGGGCATCGTCCCTTCAGGGACCAGAGGCTCACCACCCACGTGGCCCTCACCGCCAGGGCCTTCGGGGCGGAGGGGATGATCCTGGCCGACCGGAGGGACGAGGCCCTGGAGAGGGAGATGGAGAGGATGGGGAGGGAGTGGGGGGGAAGCTTCAGGGTGGTGAGCGGGAGGCCCTGGAGGGAGGTGGTGGAGGAGTGGAAGAGGGAGGGCGGGAAGGTGGTTCACCTCACCATGTACGGGAGGCCGCTGGAGGAGGTCCTTCCCCGGCTCCCCCGGGACCTCCTGGTGGTGGTGGGGGCGGAGAAGGTTCCCGGGGAGCTCTTCGAGCTGGCGGACTTCAACGTGGCGGTGGGGAACCAGCCCCACTCCGAGGTGGCGGCCCTGGCGGTCTTCCTGGACAGGCTCTTCGGGGGGGAGGAGCTGAGGAGGGAGTTTCCCGGGGCCAGGAGGAGGATCGTGCCCAGCGAGAGGGGGAAGAGGGTGCTAGAGCTGGGATAGCCTCCGCTTCAGCTCCTCTATCTCCGGGACGGGGGTGGGGTCCACGCCCCTCTTCACCGCCAGGTAGAAGGAGAGGAAGTCGCCCAGGTAGACCAGCGTCAGGAGGCGGGCCAGCCTCCCCCTCCCCTCTCCCACCAGCTCCACCACCCTCCTCCCCCTCAGGAGCTCCCTCACGAACTCCATCCTGGCCCCCATCCTGCGGTCCTCCTCCCCGCTGTGCAGCAGGACGAAGGAAACGGGCTCGGGGGAGGAGCGGAGCCCCACGATCTCGTTGTGGCAGAGCTCGGGGAGGAGCTCCACCTTGGCGGGGACCTTGCTGTTCTCGTTCAGCTGGGTCTTCAGCCTGAGGGCCGCCCCCGCCAGCTCCGCCGGGGCGTAGATGAAGGGGAGGGTGCCCTTCAGCCTCTCCGCCGCCTCCTCCGCGGGGTTCCCCCCGACGGCGGGGGAGATCCTCCTCCTGAGCCCCCTCAGGGCCTCCAGGGCCTCCTCCAGCTCCTTCCTACCCACCCTCACCAGGCCCTTCGCCCTGAGCACGTTGAGGGAGGTGAAGAAGAGGAAGGGGAGGGCCACCCTGGGCATCATCCCTCCGGGAACCTTCACGTGCGGGATCCTTTTCTCCAGGCACCTCTCCTCCAGCCTCCCCCCGGAGGAGATCCCCACCACCTCCGCCCTCCTCCCCAGGGCCTCCGAGAGGCAGCTCAGGGTCTCCTCGGTGTTCCCGGAATAGCTCACGGCCACCACCAGCGTGTCCCTCCCCACCCAGCGCGGGAGGTGGTAGCCCCTGCACACCTCGAGGGGGAAGGGGGGATCCAGCCAGTCCCTCAGGAGGTCACCCGCTATGGCCGAGCCCCCCATCCCCGCCAGCACCACCTTCGCCACCCTCCTCCTCCCCACCCTCACGGGAAGGGAGAGGGCCTCCTCGCACCTCTCGGGAAAGCGCAGGAGCTCCGCCAGCATTCCCCCCCTGTCCACCCTCCCTATCTCCTCCATCCTCACCTCCTCACCTCCCGCCGGATGAGCCCCACGGCCCCGTAGAGCCCCGCCCTCTCCCCCAGCGGGGTCAGCCTGAGGAGGGGGGGACGGTTGTAGGACCTCTCCCTCACCCACCTCCTCACCGGGGGCAGTATCCACCTCCCGTTCCTCAGGGCCACGCTCCCGCCTACGGTGATGAGGGAAGGATCGTAGGCCTCCACCAGGTCCGTGAAGCCGATCCCGTTCAGCCTTCCCACCTCCTCCAGCACCCGGAGGGCGAAGGCGTCCCCCCTCCCCGCGGCCTC
>QNVD01000236.1 GCA_004347925.1 Hadesarchaea archaeon | reverse complement strand
AGCTTCTTAAGCTTTTCGTTCTCCGTGGGGATGTTCAGCTTCATTCCATCCCGGTAAGCCCGCCGAAGTATTAATCCTTCCCTCCTCTCCGGGCCGTTTCTTCAAAGTTTTTCCGTGTTACAAAATTGTTAAGCTATGTACCCTTTTTCCCCACTCCCGCCCGTTCTTTATAAAAGGCATCCTGAGAGGGAAAAAAGCGGGGAAGATTTGGAAGAGCTTAGAATGAAAATGGAAGAGGACGAGGTCTACGAACTGATGAAAAAGGAACTCCAGCAGAGCCTTTCCGAAGAACTGAGGGGGCTCATAGAGCCCACCCTGAGGCAGTCCATCCTGGAGGGGCTGGACAAACTGAAGATGGGGGAGTTCAAGGCCTCCCTGATTCAGAGGACCAAGAAGAGGATGGAGGAGAAGCTGGAGCGGATGATCGAGGAGGCCCTGAACAGCATCACCCCGCAGGACGTCAGTGGGGCCCTCCTGTCGGCGCTGGACAGGAGCGTGGAGGAGATAAAGAAGCTGCTGGAGGGAACGGCGAATAAGCCGGCGCAGGGGTGACCGTGGGGATCCTAGACGCGGCGGAGTCTCTCAAACGGGTCCTCGGAAACGCGGGCGACGGGGGAGACTCCGGCGCTGGATGCCCCCAGGAAACGGAAAGTGTTCAGGAGGTGTTCACCCCGGTGGAGGTTCCAGAACCGGTGGGGGGATCGCCCGGGGGTCGCCTCCGTTTTCCTTCTTTTTCCCTCCTCAGGGGCCTGGGGGAGAAATGGAACTCCCTGGCCGTCACCATAGGCCTGGGCTTCCTCAACTTCTGGAACAAAAAGCACCTCTTCTTCCCTCCCCTCCTGGCGGTTTCCCTGCTCGCGCTCTGGTACCACCGCTCCTCCTCCTCCCTCCTCTCCTTCACCCTGGCCGTGAGCCTCCTCCTGACCACCCTCCTGCTGGCCTTCATCGGGCTGGTGGTGATGGATTACGTTCAGCGTGACCTGGCTTCCACCGGGAAGGTGGTGACCCAGACCCTGGTGGGGATCTCCCTGCTGCTGGGCTTCCTCTTCTACCTCGATCTCTCCATAGGGGGCTTCCTCCCCGCCCCTCCCCTCCTCATCCTGCTGGCCATCATGTGGGCCGTGCCCCTCGTCCCCTACGTGGTCGTGGCCCTTTTCCTCCCCCTGCTGGTGGGGAGGCTACCCAGGGTCAGGGAGCGCTGGGAAGCCCTAAGGGGGAGGTATCCGTTCTGGGGGATCTACTGTGCGGTGCTGGGGGGTTTGATGATATTGTACGTGCCCCTGAAGTTCTTCCCCATGTACCTGTACACCTCCCTCGTCTTCTGGGGGATGTTCTTGGGAAGCTCCTGCCTGGCGCTGGCGGCGATCATGGCCATGTTCCCCAGGAGGGATTCCTGCAGGGTGGTGGGCCTCTTCCTGGTCATCCTGGCCGCCCTCTCCTGGATGGGGACCTTGGGTGGAGCCTTGCTGGGCTCCCTCTTCTGCATAGCGGCCGGAGCCCACGCCTACGCGTGGCGCCCGGCTTCAGGGTCATAGGAAGGATTCCTATGACAGAATAAGGAGGTGGAGAAATGGAAGGGTTCGGGAAAATGGCGGCGATAGGGCTGGCGTCGGTGGTGGGCGTGGTGGTCCTCTCCACGGTGACGGGGGTGGGACTGGCCATGCCCGTCAGCGACTTTCAGCTGAAGGCCGGGAGCATCAACGGCAGTAACCTCAACATGTACGCGGGGAGCATGGACAACTACGGAAACAAGATCTTCCAGGAACTGAGCAGTGCGACCATCTCTCAGCTCGAAATAGTCAAGGAGATGAGCTTGGGAGGCCTGAAGGTGAGGGCCATCATCCAGAGCCCGCAGGCTTCCGCGAGCGGGGTGCTCATGAAGTGCGATAACTTTGTGGCCGCCAAGATGACGGCCAGCAATCAGAAGATAGGGCCCTACGGCGGTAAGGACTTCGCGGTGACCGCGGACACCCTCTACGTGGAGAACGTCAGCGCCTGGGTAACCGAGATGAGCGTGGCCTCCCTGGACCTCGGGAACATGGTGATAAAGCTTGAGAGCTAGAACCGGACGCCAGCCCTTTTCCTTTTTCAAAGGCTTCGGGAAGGCCCTTCCGCTGGTGGCAGTGCTTCCCCTGCTGCTCGCCACCCCCCTGCTGGGGAATCCGGGTAAGACCTTCAAGATCTGGGCCTTCTACTCCTACACCTGGAGCGAGCTGCACATCGTGGGATACGAGAACGAGAACGTCACGGTGGTCACCTCCCCTTCCATCCACTTCGATAACGTCAGGATCCTGGTGGATGGCTCCTGGATAGAGCTGAAGAGCGTGGATGCCGAGAACTTTTACCTGAAGGCGAAGTACATGGAAACCGACATCATAGTCCTGAACCTGCTTCCCCTGAGCCACCTGGTCCTGGACGGTTCCCGCGTGAAGCAGGGGATTCCCCTGTTAGGGGGGCTGATGGGTCTGGGAACCGGTGAGACGGCCGATGCCCACATGTATCCCCCCCTCACCTGGGCCGTCCAGATGCAGAACACCTACATAGTGGCGGAGGAGCTGAGGCTCAGCATGGAATCGGATAACGTCAGGATACACCTCTGAGCTTCAGAAGTACTCCCCCACCCTTTCCAGGGCCCTAGCCACCAGCTCGCTGGCGGCCTTGAGGTCGGAGAGATCCAGCACCTCCACCCCGGAGTGGAGGTAGCGGGTAGGGATGCTTATCACCCCCGTGGGGATCCCCGCCCTGGTGAGGGAGATGGCGGTGGCGTCGGTGGTTCCTCCCCTGGCCACGTCCAGCTGGTAGGGAATCCCGTGGGCCTCGGCGGTTTCCGTGAGCCAGCGGAGCACCGCCTCCGAGACGATGATGCCCCTGCCGCTGGCGTCCGTGACGGTGAGGGAGGGGCCCTTGCCCAGCTCCAGGGAGGAGTCCTTCTTCTCCATCCCAGGGTAGTCACCCGGAAGGGAGACGTCCAGGGCCAGGGCCACGGAGGGCTGGAGGCCGAAGGCGGAGGTCTTGGCCCCCTTGAGCCCCACCTCCTCCTGCACCGTGCCCACGGCGTAAAGGGTGTGCTTGCTCTTCGTGTTTTTGATGGCCTCTATCATCACCGCCAGCCCCGCCCTGTTGTCGAAGGCCTTTCCCGTGACCCTTTCGTTCAGGAGGGGCCTCACCTGGCGGTCCAGGCAGGCCACGGATCCCACCCCTATGCCGGCCTCCTTTACCTCGGCCTCGCTCCTGGCCCCCACATCTATGAACATGTTCTCCACCTTCACCGGCTTCTTCCTCTCCTCCTCCTCCAGCAGGTGGGGGGGCTTGGAGCCTATCACCCCGTACACGGGACCCCTCTTGGTGCGGAAGACCACCCTCTCGTTCAGGAGGGTCTGCTCGAACCATCCCCCCAGGGGAACGAACCTTATGAAGCCCTTCTCGTCTATGTGCTTCACCATCAGCCCTATCTCGTCCAGGTGGGCCGCCACCATGCAGGAGGGATCGGAGCCCTTCCTCACCGCGATGAGGTTCCCCATGGCATCCCTCCTTATCTCATCCACGTGTCCCTGGAGCTCCGCCCTCACCACCTCCGCCACCTCGTCCTCCCTTCCCGAGACCCCCACCGCGTTGGAAAGCCTCTCCAGCAGCTCCCTCATCCCGGACATCACCCTCCTTCTCCCTGGCGCTCAAAAGCTTTTTCCCGAGAGGTGGAAGGAAGGAGGATGAAGGTGGTTTACAGCGAGAACTTCAGGACCGTCTACTCCTCCGATCCCGCCTCCGCGCCCGGCAGGATGGAGGCCATCGTGAGGGAGCTCAGGGGCTTTGAGTTCGTGGAGCCGGAGCCCGCGAGGGAGGAGGAGATCCTGCTGGTGCATTCCCCCTCCCACCTGCAGAGGGTGAAGGCCCTCCCCTCGGTCTATCCCGTGGCCCTCCTGGCGGCGGGAGGGGCGGTGAAGGCCTCGGAGCTGGCTATGGAGGGGGAGCCCTCCTTCGCCCTGATCCGGCCCCCCGGGCACCACGCGGGACCCAGCAGCTTCTGGGGCTTCTGCTACTTCAACAACCTGGCCATTTCCCTCCGGAGGCTGCTGAGGTCTGGGAGGATTCGAAGGGCGGTGGTGGTGGATTTCGATCTTCACTACGGGGACGGCACGGCGGCCATCTTCTCGGGTTCTAGGGAGGTCTCCTACCATCACGCGGAGGGGAGGAGGGAGGATATCTTGGAGGGGGTGGCTTCCTTCCTCGAAAGGGAGGACTACGAGCTGGTGGCGGTCTCGGCCGGGTTCGACAACCATCAGGAGGACTGGGGGGGAACCCTGAGCACCCAGGACTACGAAGAGATGGGGAGGATGGTGAAGGAGTGGTCCCTGAGGAAGTGCGGGGGCAGGAGGTACGGGGTGCTGGAAGGGGGATATAACCTCTCCGTGCTGGGAAGGAACGTCAGGGCCTTCTTGGAGGGTTTCGGATGAGGGGGCTGGAGGAGCTCAGGAGTTTCCAGCACGAGGTGGGCCCCATCCGTCCCCCCTCGGAGGGGGGGAGCTGTTCCCTGCTCCTCAGGGTGACCAGAAACTGCCCCTGGTCCCTGTGCAAGTTCTGCTACGGCAAGCCCTACGGGAGGGGGAGATTCTCGATAAGGGGGGAGGAGGAGGTGAAGGAGGAGGTGAGGGGACTGGGCAGGGCCGTGGAGATCCTGCAGGAGGTGGGGGAGGAGGCCTGGGAGCTCCTCCCCGACCTGCCGGAGGGGCGGAGGGATGGACTCCAAAATCTCCTTTCCTGGTTCTTCTCGGGTGGGAGGACCCTCTTCCTGCAGGATGCGGATGCCCTCCTGGTGCCCACCGACAGGCTGGTGGGGATCTTGGAGGAGGTGGGGAGGAGGCTGGGGGAGATGGAGAGGATCACCTGCTATGCCAGGGGGAGGTCCCTCTTCAGGAAGTCGGAGCACGAGCTCAGGAGGCTTAGGGAGGCCGGGCTCTCCAGGCTTCACGTGGGGCTCGAGAGCGGGGACGAGGAGGTGCTGAGGAGGATGAACAAGGGCCTGACTCCCCAGCAGGTGGTGGAGGGGGGGAGGAGGGCGAGGGAGGCGGGCATGGAGCTCTCCCTGTACTTCATCCTGGGGCTGGGGGGAGAGGAGAGGTGGGAGGAGCACGCCAGGGGCACGGCCAGGGTCGTGAACGAGGTTAACCCCGAGTTCGTGAGGGTGAGGAGGCTGGTCCCCCTGAGGGGCACCCCCCTCTTCCAGGAGGTGAGGGAGGGAAAGTTCAGGCTCCAGAGCCCCCACGGGGAGCTGAGGGAGCTGGAGCTGCTGGTGGAGGAGCTGGAGTTCTCGGGGAGGCTCTGTTTCGATCACTTCGCCAACCCCTTCTACCTCACCCCCGGGGGTCCCAGGTGGGTGCTGAAGCAGGATTACGAAGGTTACCTCTTTCCCAGGGATAAGGAGGAGGTCCTGAGGAGGATAGGGGAGGCGCTGGAGAGGGAGGAGGCTCTCTACGTCAGCTCAGCAGACCTCTCGGTGCTGGAAGCCCTCTGAGCCTCATTCGGGGAAGGTGATGGCACCCGTGGTGCAGACGGCCTCGCAGGCCCTGCAGTCCACGCAGTCGTCGGGCTTCACCACCTTGGCCTTCTTGTTGTTCACCTCGATCACGCTTACGGGGCAGGCGTTCACGCACTCCCCGCAGCCCGAGCACTTCTCCTGGTCTATTTTGGGTGGCATTTTTTTTCATAATCCGGACGGTATTTAAACTTTATCCGCAAGGCCTCAGAGGCCCGCCAGGGTGAGGATCCTGAACATCACCCCTCCCAGCCAGAGGGCGAAGAGGATCTCCGAAAAGGCTATGGCCAGGGATTTCCTCCAGCCCACCTCCCTCACCAGGGCCGCCAGGGTGGCCACGCAGGGGAAGTAGAACATGGTCACGGTGGCGAAGGTGATCATCTGGGCCGGGGTGAGGTGGAGGGATAGGTCGGAGCCTAGGAGGAGGGTGAGCATGATGAGGGTCAGCTCCTTCCTGAGCACGCCGAAGAGGAGGACCACCCCAGCTGCCGCCGGAAGGCCCAGCCAGCCCACGGTGAGGGGGCTGAGGAGGTTGGAGAAGGAGTCCAGGAGCCCCGCCATCCTCAGGGACGTGAGGAGGAGGCTTCCCCCCAGGATGAAGGGGAGGGCCACGTAGAGGAAGTCCTTGGTCCTCTCCCAGCTCCCCCTCAGCACCGTGGGGAGGTGGGGGCGGCGGTAGGGGGGGATCTCCAGGATGAGACCCATGGGCTCCCCGGGAAGCACCCTGTAGGCCAGCCTACCCAGGAGCAGGATCACGAGCAGATCCAGCAGGTAGAGCCCCACCGCCCAGCCTATTCCCACGAACCTTCCCACCAGCCCCAGGATCACCACCGTACGGGCGGCACAGGGCACCAGCGTGGAGAGGAAGATGGAGAGGGTCCTCTCCCTCTCCGTCTCCATGATCCTGCAGCCAAGGCAGGCCGGGACGTTGCAGCCGTACCCCAGCAGGAGGGGGATGAAGGCCTTCCCGTGCACCCCCACCCTGTGCATCAGCCCGTCCATCAGGAAGGCCGCCCTGGCCAGGTACCCGGTGTCCTCCAGCAGGGTCAGGAGCACGTAGAAGGGGAGGACGAAGGGCAGGGCGATGGTGAGGCCCGCCAGGATCCCTCCTAACACCCCCTCCCCCGCCAGCTCCCCGAACCTTTCCGAGGCGGCCCTCACCAGGGGGTCGGTTACCCTCTCCAGAGCCTCCTCCACCCTCGAACCCACCCAGAAGACCGTGAGGAAGAGGGAGAGGAGGACGGCGGCCAGGAGGAGGTACCCCAGCACGGGGTGGGTGGTGAGGGCATCCATCCTCCCGGTGGGGGAAGGACGGGGGGAGAGCCTCTGGCTCCCGTTGGCTATGCGGCTGGCCAGGCTGTACCGGCGGGAGGTGAGGAGGAGGGGGGCCTTCTCCCCGTACAGCTTCTCCAGCTCCTTCGCGTACTTCTCCGCCAGCTCCGCCGCCCTGGGGCGGATCCTCCTCACCAGCCTTTTTATCTCCTCGTCCCCCTCCAGGAGCTTCAGGGCGAGCCAGCGGGGGGGATATCCGGTTTCAGTTCCCTCCAGCAGGGGAAGGAGGCGGCTGACCCTCCTCTCGATCTCCCTGCCGTAGGAGAGCCTGCGCGGCCTCCGCCTTTTCCCCTCCGCCACCTCCAGCGCCTTCTCGAGGAGGGCGTGCATCCCCCTCCCCCTCACGGCCACGGTGGGAACGACGGGCACCCCCAGCAGCTTCTCCAGAGCCCTGGGGTCGACCTTTACCCCCCTCCTCTCCGCCATGTCCAGCTGGTTGAGGGCCACCACCATCTTGGGCTCCAGCTCCAGCAGCTGTAGGGTGAAGAAGAGGTTCCTCTCCAGGGCGGAGGCATCCACCACGTTGATCACCACGTCGGGCTTCTCCTTGGCTATGTACTCCCGGGAGATCCTCTCCTCCAGCGAGAAGGTGGAGAGGGAGTAGATCCCTGGCAGATCGATCACGTCTATGAGCCTTCCCCTGAAGTACAGGGTGCCCTCCGCCTTCTCCACCGTCTTCCCGGGCCAGTTGCCTATGTGCTGGTGCAGGCCGGTCAGGTGGTTGAAGATCACCGACTTCCCCACGTTGGCGTTGCCGGCCAGGGCTATCCTGATTCTTTTCTCCATCCCTTCACCCGAGGGGCTTCACCAGGATCTTGGAGGCCAGGCCCCTCCCCACCGCCAGGGTGGTCCCCCTCACCCTCAGCAGGAGGGGTCCCCGGAAGAGGGCGGATTTGAGGACCTCCACCTCCGTTCCCGGGGTGATCCCCAGGTCGGCCAGCCTGCGGCAGGAGCGGGTCCCGCCCGAGAGGAAGGAGACCACCCCCTTCTGCCCCTCCAGAAGGCCCGTGAGGGGAAGGGAATCCGGGGGCGCCCCCTCCGGGAGGGGCTTCTGGGCCTCCATCCTGCGGTGGATGGCGGTCTCCACCTCGTCGGGGATGTGGTGCTCCAGCTCGCAGGCCCTCCGGTGGGCCTTGGAGGGGGAGAGCCCCAGGGTGCTCAGGAACCTCTCCATCACCCTGTGCTTCCTGAGGATGCTCCTCCCCACCCTCTCCCCTCTGGCGGTGAGGGTCACTCCCCGGTAGGGTTGGCGCCTGAGGTAACCCCTCTCCGCCAGCTTCTTCAGCATGAGGGTGGCGCTGGAGGGGGCCACCCCCAGCTCCCTCGCCACCTTGGTGGTGGTGGGGGTCTCCCCCCTCTCCTTCAGGCGGTAGAGCGCCTCCAGGTATTCCTCCGAGCTCTCGGTGGCCATCCCAAAATTTAGGCTCAACTAAATTTATAGGCATAAGGAAACACGCAGGGTTAGCACAGAAGGATTCCACGTGTTTTAATTACAGTAACGCTTATACCCTGCCCAGATAGGCTTAATAGTGCAGGGGATGGGGGGAAAGGGATGAGGATCCTCTACTTCTCCTTCGAGTATCCCCCCTTCTTCGTGGGGGGCCTGGGCACCTACGCCTACGAGATG
>QNVD01000235.1 GCA_004347925.1 Hadesarchaea archaeon | reverse complement strand
CCCCTTCCCCCTCAGCATCCTCCTCAGCTCCTCCCCCAGCTCCTCCGCCACCCGGTGGGTGAGGAGGAGGAGGCCCACCCCCTCCTCCGCCAGCAGGCCCCTGATCAGCCGCAGCGTCTCCTCCCTGGAGGAGTGGACGTGGCCCCTCGCCACCCCCGCCAGGGCGAAGCCCGTGACCGTCTCCCTGTCCCCCACCACCACCACTTCACGCCTCAAGCGCCGGCACCCTCACCAGTTTTTCCTTGATGAGCTGGGGCTCCCTCCCCTCCAGCTTCAGCCTCAGGAGGAGGTGCAGGTTCCTCACCTCCGCCTCCCTCCTCTTGAGGTAGGAGTAGAGCGGGGCCAGCGTGAAGGGGCGGGTGAGGGCCATCCACCTGCAGAGCCTCAGGTGCTCCTCCTCCAGCGCCCTCTCCAGCGCGGAGAGGTCCCCCCCCGCCAGCTGGGGCAGGAGGGGGGAGAGGATCCTGGCGTAGGAGGGGGGGAGGAGCTCCAGCCAGGAGCGCAGGTCCGAGGCCAGCAGGAGCTCCCTCAGCCTCTCCCCCGTGAGCTGGTGGCCGGGGAGGAGGAGGGGCTCCACCTTCTCGGGGGGAACCCCCTCCCTCCTGAGCCTGAGGAGGAGCCTGAGGTTCAGGGAGTCGAGCTCGAAGCCCACCAGGGGGACCAGCACCTGCCTCTGCCCCTTCATCCCCCTCACCTCCTCCCAGAGCGAGGTGTAGTAGTGCCTGTCCAGGGCGTGGAGGAGGGGGAAGAGGCCCTCCCTCCGGTAATCCTCCAGGTGGGCCGAGAGGACCCCGTGGTACTCGCTCCCCCTCAGGAACTCCAGCAGCTGCTCCAGGCTCTCGGCGGAGGCCAGCATCTCCAGCCTCTCCTGGGGGAGGGTGGGGCAGGGGAGCAGGTGCCTCCTCCTCTCCTCACGGGGCAGGCCCAGGTGGAGGGAGGTGAGGAGGGACTTCAGGTTCCAGACCTCGGTCCAGGCCAGGAGCCTCCTCACCACCCCCCTGGCCTCCTCGGGCACCATCCCCAGCAGCTCCGCGTACCGGCGGG
>QNVD01000234.1 GCA_004347925.1 Hadesarchaea archaeon | reverse complement strand
CCCGCCTTGGAGAGGCTCATCCGGGCCGCCAGGGAGGCTGGGGCCTACGGGGCCAAGCTCACGGGGGGTGGGGGAGGGGGATGCATGCTCGCCCTCTGCCCGGGGAGGGTGGAGGAGGTGAGGAGGGGGATAAGGAGGGAGGGGGGAAGGCCCCTACCCGTCAGGCTGGGAGGGGAGGGCCTCAGGGTGGGGGAGAAGCTGTGATCCTCAGGACCCACTATTTCCGCCAGCTCCTCCCTTATCCCCACCTTCAGGCTAAGAAACCGAAGAAGGGATCGCTTACTTCCTGAACCTCATCTTCAGCTCCACCACCCCCTCCGCGATCCTCTTCTCCATGGCAAGGCCCATCTTCTCGAAGAGGCGCAGCATGGGGCGGTTGGTGGCCAGCACCTGGGCGGTGAAGCCGAAGAGCCCCCTCCTCCTGGCCACGTAGGCCAGCTGCTTCAGCAGCTCCCAGCCCACCCCCTGGTTCTGGTACTGGTCCCTCACCGCGAAGGCCACCTCCGCGAAGTTGGTGGCCTCATCCGCCACGTACTGGGCCATCCCTATCACCTCCTCCCTCTCCCCCTTCCTGAGCGTGGCCAGAAGGATCATCTGCCTGACGTAGTCCACCGCCACGAACTTCTGCAGGCGCTCGTGCGGCATGTCCTTTCTGGGGGAGAGGAACCTCCGGTAGAGGCTCTCGTCCGAGAGGGAGTAGAAGAAATCCTTCAGGAGGGGCTCGTCCGTGAGCCTCACCGGGCGGAGGAGGATCTCCAGGCCCGTTTTGGTCCTCCTGTAGGTTTCCAGCTCCTCCGGGTACTCTGCCCCCACGAAGGCCTGATCCCTGAAGATCAGGCCCAGCCTCTTGGCCTCCTCGATCAGCCAGGGCCTGAAGCTGGGATGGGCTATGCGGATGAGCTCCATGGCCCTCTCCCTCACGCTCTTCCCGTGGAGGTAGGCCACCCCGTGCTCCGTGACCACGTACTGCACGTCTCCCCGGTTGAGGGTGACCCCCGCTCCCTCCCTCAGGTGGGGCACGATCCTGGAAACCCTTCCCTCCTCCGCCGTGGACTGGAGGGCCAGGATGGCCTTTCCGTGCCTGGCCAGGGAGGCCCCCCTCATGAAGTCGGCCTGCCCCCCTATCCCGCTGTAGAAGAATCCTCCCAGGGACTCGGCGGTGGCCTGGCCCGTCAGGTCCACCTCCAGGGCGCTGTTGATGGCCACCATGTGATCCTGTCTGGCTATCACCAGGGGATCGTTGGTGTAGTCCACGGTCCTGAACTCCACCTCCGGGTTGTCGTTCAGGAACTCGTAGGTGCTCCTCCTGCCCATGCAAAAGCTCCCCACCGCCTTCCCCCGGTCCAGCGCCTTCTCGGAGTTGTCCACCACCCCCTGCTTCATCAGCTCCACCACTCCGTCGGTGAAGAACTCGGTGTGGATCCCCAGGTGCCTCTTGTCCCCCAGGTTGGATAGGATGGCGTTGGGGATGCTCCCGTATCCCACCTGAAGGGTGTCCCCGTCCTCCACCAGGCGAGAAACGTACCTGCCTATCCTCTGGGACACTTCGTCTGGCACCTTCTCCTCATATTCCAAGAGGGGCTCGTCCCAGGGCACCACGAAGTCCACCTCCTCCAGATGAAGGAAGCCGTCCCCGTGGGTCCTGGGCATGTGGCGGTTGACCTGCACCACCACCAGGTCCGCGCTCTCCACGGCGGCCTTGGTGATGTCCACGCTTATGCCCAGACTCAGGTATTCGTGGGAGTCGGGGGGGGAGGTCTGCACCATAGCCACGTCCAGCGGGATGAGGCCCTCCCTGAAGAGTTCGGGGACCCTGGAGAGGAAGACCGGGGTGTAATCCGCCTTCCCCTCGTTCACGGCCTGCCGGGTGCTGGGACCCACGAAGAAGGAGTTGGCCCTGAAGTTGTCCCTGAACTTGAACTCGGTGTAAGCGGAAACCCCCAGCGACCAGACCTGGAAGATCTCCGCCCCGAAGAGGGCCTTGGGGTTGGCCTCCACCCACTTCACGAAGGAGTTCAAAAGATGCTGGGGCTCGCCGCACCCCGTGCCCACGAAGATCCTGCTCCCCCTTCGGATCCTCCTGAAGATCTCCTCCTCGGAGGCGAACTTCTCCGGATACCTCCTCCTCCACTCCTCCATCTCATTAGGCTGGTGAAGGGGGAATTTTAGCTTTCGGCAAACGCTTTAAGGGATAAAAAAAAGGAATTTTTACGGGCCCGTGGTCTAGCGGCTATGACGGCGGTCTCACACACCGCAGATCCTGGGTTCGAATCCCAGCGGGCCCACCACCCCTTTATCCCCAAAACCAATCCCAGCCGCCTTCGGTGAAGCCCTACTTCTTCGCCAGCTCCTCCACTTCCTTCCTGCCCTTTTCCAGCTCCTTCTCCTGCTCCCTGTCCTCCTTCAGGAGGAGGGCTTGGAACTCACCCAGATGGGTCTTCTCCTCCTTGGCTATGTCCAGGAGGACCTCCCGCAGGGTAGGGTTGTCCGTCATGGCCGCCATCTGCTCGTATAGGTTGATGGCATCCAGCTCCGCCATCATGCCCACCCTGGCTATCTCCCTGTCCAGGTTCTCCCTGCTCACCTTTTTCAGGTCGATGGGGATCTTCGACAGCATGTGGCTTCGTTTTCTCTCGACGGGCGAGATATAAATAGCCGACTCGGCCGGAGGCCCAAGCCTGAGGGCGGCCCCGGCGAATCCCCCCCTCGAGGAGGTCCTAGGGGGAGCTAGAGCTTTTCCCTTATCACCTTGAAGACCACCGTGTTGTGGACGTCCGGGCACTGCAGCTCCTGCACCTGGTTGATCCAGTCCTCCCGAGGGGTGTCGCGGTAGAGGGCGGTCAGGTAGGGGAGGAGAGCCCCGATGGCGTAGAGGCAGACGTCGGCGCTTTCCTTTGAAAGGACGGAGGGCTCCTGAATGACCAGCCTGTCCCCAGGCTTGTAGCCCGCGGAGCAAAAGCCCCTCACCTCCTTCACCTCCAGGATCACCCTGTACATCGTCTAGAGGGGGAGGAAGGGGGTAAAAAGGCTCCCAAAGGGATTTATCGGGAAAAGGAAAGGGGATTGAGCCGGGGTAGCCAAGCGGTTAAGGCGGTGGGCTGCAGACCCGCTATTCGCCGGTTCGAATCCGGCCCCCGGCTCCAAAGGCTAAGAGGGCATGTCCAAGATGGAGGATCCTAGGAATCGCCAGCATCAGGGGGAATCTAGAAGGTGAAAACTTTTTACCCAACACCTATAAGGGCCAGGGAAAACGAAAGCGAAGGGTACGGTGAAGGAAACTAGAAACGTTGAGAACTTTCTTAGGGCACGCCACGACCGCAGGGTGACCCGAATGAAAAAATCTAGTTTTGACCCGGTTTGTATCTCGCTGATGATTCTTTCGGTCCTCATCCTCTCAACGTCAGTCCTGTATCACGGGCACCTGAGGGGGCTGGAATCCAAAACAAGGGAAGAAAAAAAGCTCCTAGAGGAAGAACTGCAAGGATTAGAGGAAACACGGTCTTCACTTTCCGAAAAACTGGAAAATATCATGCTCGCTGCACATAAACTTGAGACCGAAAGGGAAAACCTGGCAGGTGACGAGTATCACCTCAGGGATCCTCTTTTCAGTGAGGCCCAAGAACTCGTGATGGATCAGGCTTTCGAACCCCTCGAAAACATTTTTGTCCTTTCTCCCTTGGGTCAGCTTCTGTATCAGGCTAAAAAAAGGGGCATTAGGTGTTCCTATGTGGCAATCGTGGTGGAGAACCTTAGAAGCGGGGAGAGGGGCCAATACGAACTCATAGGATTCAACACCTTGGATAGGGGCATGGTTTACTTCGAACCAAACACGGGCTACCGCGTTTTTCCTGAGATCGGAAAACCCTACACAGACTGCGTGGAGGGTATGCCGTATTACTCCTCCCCAGAGCTCTTGATAAAGAAGGTGGTGACGGCATGGTGAGAAAGATTCTGCTGGCAATCCTCACTCTTGTCGTGGTATCTTGTGCTTTTCTCATCCTAACCGCTCAATCCGGGGTGTCCAAACTAAAGATCGAAAAAGAGTCCTTACAACTTAGGATAGATGAAATCAGGCTGCTGGTGAACAGCATGAAGGAGAACTTGGTATCTTATGAAGAATATCTCTCCCGGTTGGAGGAGGAGGTAGGGCTACTGCGCTCCTCTGTTAGGTATGAACTACGTGACCCCACCTTCTTGGAGGTGGCGGAGTTCTTAGCCATTGACCGGACGGACTCTATCCCCTACGACGAAAAGAACTTCAGCTGCCTGGACTACGCCGTGACCCTAAACAACAGAGCTGAGAACCTGGGGTTAAGGTGTGCGGTGGTGACGGTATACCTGAGCGGAACTGATCATGCAATCGTGGCCTTCAGAACCGCGGACAAGGGTCTTCGCTACTTCGAGCCGCAAACGGATGAGGGAGTAAATCTTTCCACGGGTCGACACTACTGGGGGGAGTGCGTGCTAAACTACAGCTCCCTCTGGTACTACCCAACCGACTCCGACGATGTGGTGGAGGGCTGGGAACTCTACTGGTAATTCCTTTGGGAAGGGCTTAAATTCCGACTGGAACATGAGAAATGGGATTCTTGATCGTGGACTCCCACACCCATATCTGGGAGAGGGACTGGCTGCCCGAGGCCTTCTGGAGGGGTTTCTCCTCCGTGATCAAGCACCTGATCCCCGGAATGACGGAGGAGGAGGTGATGAGGAACGTCATGCCGGTCTTCTGGCACTCCCCTCCCGAGGAGCTGCTGGCGGAGATGGACGAGGCCGGAATAGAGAAGGCCGTGATCCTTCCCCTGGACTGGGGGCTCAGGCTGGGGGAGCCCAAGCTCTCCGTGGAGGAGCTGAACAGACGCTTCGCCGAGATAGGGAAGCAGCACCCTGACCGCTTCCTCCCCTTCGTGGGGGTGGATCCCCGCAGGAAGAACGCGGTGGAGCTGCTGGAGAGGGGGCTGGGGGAGTGGGGGATGGCAGGCCTCAAGCTCCACCCCACCTCCGGCTTCTACCCCAACGATCCCATCTGCTATCCCCTCTACAGGAAGTGCGAGGAGTACGGGGTTCCCGTCCTGATCCACACGGGAACCGAGCTGCCCCCCTCCTGAGCAGGTTCGCCAGGCCCGTTTACGCGGACGACGTGGCGGCGGACTTCCCCGACCTCAAGATCATCCTGGCCCACCTGGGGTTCGGATGGTGGGAGGAGGCCATGTCCGTGGCCATGATGAAGCCCAACGTCTACCTGGACACGGCCGCCTGGGGAAACTACTGCACCCTCCACTTCTACCGCATCCTCCGCACCCTCTGCGACGTTTTGGGCAGCGAGAGGATCCTGTTCGGGAGCGACTGGCCCATAACCCCCAAGCCCCTCCTCAGCGAGGCTGGATGGGTGGAAAAGCTCAGGAATCCCCCCGAGGAGGTGAGGGCCGCGGGGATCAGCTTCAGCCAGGGGGAGGTGGAGAACATCCTAGGTAAGAATGCCGCCAGGGTGCTGGAGCTCTAGAAACCCTTTTTATCCCGCCGGAGGAGGAGGGAGATGCCCAGGGTGAAGGTGGGCGACATCCACATGTACTACGACACCCGGGGGGAGGGCTTTCCCCTCGTTCTCATCATGGGCTTCATGGGGAACGCGGACTGCTGGGATCCCCTCTACTTCCTCCCCAGGCTCTCCGAGCACTTCAGGGTCATCACCTTCGACAACCGTGGGGCGGGCAGAACGGACGTCTCCGACAAGGAGGAGTACACCATCAGGATGATGGCGGACGACACGGCGGGCCTCATGGACGCCCTGGGGATAAGGAGGGCCCACGTGCTGGGAATATCCATGGGGGGGATGATCGCCCAGGAGCTGGCCATCAACCATCCCCAGAAGGTGGAGAAGCTGGTGCTGGCCTCCACCTTCTGCGGGGGACCCAAGGCGGTCCCCATCCCCGGTGAGGCCGCGGCCATGGTCACGGAGATCATGGGGCTCCTCAGCCAGAAGGGGGGGTGGGACAGGGAGGTGGCCTCCAAGCTCCTCCCCTTCATCTTCACGGAGGAGTTCATGAGGGAGAACCCCGGGGTGGTGGAGGTGGCCATCGATCTCCTCCTTACCGCCCCCACTCCCCCCGAGGGGATCGTGAGGCAGGTCTCCGCCATCCTGAGCTTCGATGCCTGCGACAGGCTCCCCTCCATAAGGGCCCCCACCCTCGTCCTGGCGGGGAAGAGGGACAGGTACATACCACCCGAGAACGCCGAAATCATGGCGAAGCGCATCCCCGGGGCCAAGCTGGTCTACTTCGAGAAGTGTGCCCACGAGCTTCAGGAGGAAATAGAGGCCGTCACGGACACGGTGCTGAAGTTCCTCCTCTCCTAACCTTTTTTAAGCGGGAGCGGGAAGGCGAAAGATGGAGGATCCCTTCAGGCCCCTCATGGAGGGACTGGGCTTTCCCGAGTCCCCCTATCTCAGGCAGATCCTGGAGTACCTGATGACCCCCGAGCAGGCCAGGGTGGCCGCCGCCCTCCCGGGAAGCGTGCAGGAGGTGGCCCAGAAGCTGGGAATGCCGGAGGGGAGGGTGAGGGAGCTGCTGGAGGACCTGTGGAGGAAGGGCCTGGTCTTCCCCAAGGACTTCGACAGGAGGGAGTACTTCAGGTTCGCCAGGGACCTGGTTCAGCTCCACGACGCCACGCTGGCCACCCAGCACCTGGACCCGGAGAGGGACAGGAGGTACTTCCAGCTCTGGCACGAGTTTGGAAGGAAGGAGTTTTACCGGGGAATGGGGGAGATCCTGGGCTCCCTCTTCACGGAGCCCATCTGGAGGGTCATCCCCGCCTACGGGGCCATCAAGGGGATGGAGGGGGTCCTCCCCTGCGAGAACATCGTGGAGATCGTCAACGCCCAGGAGAAGCTGGGGGTGGTGCCCTGCTCCTGCCGGCTGGTGCAGGAGGGGGTGGGGGAGCCCTGCCGGTACACGAAGGAGAGGGAGGTCTGGCACTGCACCCAGTTCCACCGGGGGGCGGAGTACGTGGTGAAGAGGGGATCGGGAAGGCCCCTGAGCCGGGAGGAGGCCCTGAGGGTGCTGGAGAAGGCGGAGAGGGACGGGCTGGTGCACATGGGCCCCAACCACTCCAAGCTCACCATCAACACCATCTGCAACTGCTGCCCAGACTGCTGCGAGTTCTTCAACTTCTACCGCTACGGAGGGGTCTCCCCCGAGAAGCTCACCGCCAAGAGCAGGTTCGAGGCCTACGTGGACCAGGAGAAGTGCACGGGGTGCCAGACCTGCCTGGAGAGGTGCCCCTTCGAGGCCATAGAGCTGGTGAGGCCGGAGGGGAGCAGGAAGTACAAGGCCAGGGTGGTGCCGGAGAGGTGCTTCGGCTGCGGGGTATGCGTGGTGGGCTGCGAGCAGGGGGCCATGAAGTTCAAGCTGGTGAGGCCCCCCGAGCACATCCCCCAGGGATAGCCTCAGGTTATAAATCCGAGCAGGGAGAGGGGCTGGGATGGGGGGTCCGGACCTCCTGCAGGCTCAGGTCCTTTCCCACGGGTTCTGCGCGGGTTGCGGGGCCTGCACCTCCATATGCCCCTACCTGAACCTGGTCCAGGGCAGGGCCGTCCTGCTGGAGCCCTGCGGGAGGGAGGAGGGAAGGTGCTACTCCTTCTGTCCCAGGACGGAGGTGGATCTCCCCCTGCTGGAGGAGAGGGTCTTCGGGAACACCAGGGCCGATCCCGCCCTGGGGGTCCACTCCTCCGTCGTGAAGGCCAGAGCCAGGAGGGGGGAGGTGAGGGAGAGGGCCCAGTACGGGGGAACCGTCACCTCCCTCGTGCTCCACGCCCTGAGGGAGGGAAGGGTGGACTCCTTCGTCCTGACGGGCTCCCGGGACGGTCTCCTCCCCCAGCCCCTCCTGGCCAGAGCGGGGGAGGAGGTGCTTTCCTGCGCGGGGTCCAGGTACCTCCTCTCCCCCTCGGTGGGGGAGGTGGTGAGGCTGCTCCGGGAGGGGGAGGGGGAGAGGGGGGGGTTCGTGGGGACCCCCTGCCAGGTGCTGGCCCTCAGGAAGATCCAGGCCTACGAGAGGGAGTGGGAGGTCTCCAGGGTGGGGCCGGTGATAGGCCTCTTCTGCACCTGGGCCCTCTCCCACAGGGCGGAGGGCTTCTTCCGGGAGAAGCTGGAGGGGAGGAGGGTCAGGAGGCTCGACGTCCCCCCTCCCCCCGCCAACCTCTTCGTGATCGAGACCGAGGGGGGAAGGCTGGAGCTCCCCCTGGACAGGGTGAGGGAGTTCATCCCCCCCTCCTGCAGGGTGTGCTTCGACATGACGGCTGAGCTGGCCGATCTCTCGGTGGGGATGGTGGAGGGGGAGGAGGAGTGGAACACCGTGATCCTCAGGAGCGAGGAGGGGAGGAGGCTCTTCCGGGAGGCCGTGGAGGAGGGGGAGGTGGAGGAGGCCCCGCTGGAGAGGGAGAGGCTGGAGCACCTCAGGGAGGCCAGCCTGAACAAGAAGAGGAGGGCGAGGGAGGAGGGGGAGAGGCTGGGGATCCGGTACCTGAAGGGGGTGGAGGGGTGAGCAGGATAGGAAGGGACCAGCCGGGCA
>QNVD01000233.1 GCA_004347925.1 Hadesarchaea archaeon | reverse complement strand
GGAGGGCCCGAAGCAAGCGAGGTACGAGGCCGCCGCCAGGACCGACCGGGGGGTAGGGGCTCTGGGGCAGGTGGTGGCCTTCGACTCCACCAGGGGTTCCACCGAGGAGGAGCTCAACTCCCTCCTTCCCCCCGAGCTCACCGTGCTCGCCGCGGTGGAGGTGCCAACCGCCTTCAGCCCCAGGAGGGAGGCCCTCTTCCGCCACTACCGGTACGTCCTTCCCCTCCCCGAGCCCTTCGACCTCAGGGAGGCTAGAAGGGGGGCCAGGCTGCTGGAGACCGCCAGCGACTTCTCCCCCTTCTGCAGGCCCGAGCCCGGAAAACCCTCCTTCTGCAAGCTCTTCCTGGTGGGGGTGAGGGCGGAGGGGGGAATCCTCAAGGCCGACTTCGTGGCCACCCACTTCCTCCACCAGCAGGTGAGGAGGATGATGGGCGCCCTGCTCCTCCTGGGCCAGGGGAAGATGGAGCTGGAGGAGCTCTGGAGCCTCACCAGGAAGGGAGGGAGAATGAGGGGGGAGCCTGCCCCCGCGGAGGGGCTCTTCCTGGTGGGGGTGGGTTACAGGGGGATGACCTTCCCCCCCTCCGCCGGGGCGGTGGAGAGGTTCGCCAGGGAGCTGGGGAGGCGGCCGGGATGGAGGAGCCTGGAGATGCTCAGGATGTTGCGGGAGGAGTTCGAGGATATAAATAAGGGGAAGGAGGGGAATTTTCGGATATGGCGAGGGACTTCTCAGGGGTGAAGAGGGTAGTGGTGAAGGTGGGCACCAGCAGCCTGACGAACAGGAACTCCAGGCTGGAGCCCCTGAAGGTGAGGAAGGTGGTGAGGGAGGTGATGGACCTGAGGAGGAGCGGGAAGGAGGTGCTGCTGGTGACCTCCGGGGCCATAGGGGCGGGGGTGGGGAAGATGGAGATGAAGGGCAGGCCCAAGGAGCTCTCCCTGCTGCAGGCCGCGGCCGCGGTGGGGCAGGGGATCCTGATGAGGGTTTACGAGAGGTACTTCGGGAGGTACGGACAACCCATCGCCCAGCTGCTCCTCACCAAGGAGGATTTCACCCACCCCGAGAGGAGCAGGAACCTGAAGAACACCCTCAAGGTCCTCCTCCGCTGGGGGGTGGTCCCGGTGGTGAACGAGAACGACAGCGTGGCGGTGGAGGAGATCAAGTTCGGGGACAACGACCTCCTCTCCGCCCACCTGGCCATCCTCTCCAGGGCCGACCTCCTGATCCTCCTCTCCGACGTGAACGGGCTCTACACGGGGGACCCCAAAAGGGAGAAAGGGGTGAAGCTCCTGCACGAGGTCAGGGAGTTCACCCCGCAGCTGGAAAGGCTGGGGGGCAGAAGGGGCTTCGGGGGGATGAGGACCAAGCTGCAGGCGGCCAAGCTGGCCTGCTCAGCAGGGATACCCGTGGTGGTGGCGAGGGCGGGGGAGAGGAGGGTGCGAGGAGGGTGCTGAAGCGCCTGCTGGACGGGGAGGAGATAGGGACCCTCTTCCTCCCGGGGGGGAGGAGATGAAGCTCCTGGAGAGGGTGAGGAGGGCCAGGGAGGCCTCCCTCCTTCTGGCCACCCTCCCGACGGAGGTGAAGAACGCCGCCCTGCTGGAGGCCGCCAAGGCCCTGAGGGAGCGCAGGGAGGAGGTGCTGGAGGCCAACCGGAGGGACGTGGAAATCGCGGAGAGGAGGAGGCTCTCCAAACCCCTGCTGGAGAGGCTGAAGCTGAGCGAGGGTAAGCTGGAGGCCCTATCCAGGATGGTGGAGAGCGTGGCGGGGCTGGAGGATCCGGTGGGGAAGACCCTCTACGCCTGCGAGCTGGACGAGGGGCTGGAGCTCTACAGGGTCTCCTGCCCCATAGGGGTGGTGGGGGCCATCTTCGAGGCCAGACCGGATGTCCTCCCCCAGATCTCCTCCCTCTGCCTGAAGTCGGGGAACGCCGTGATCCTGAAGGGGGGAAAGGAGGCCAACCACTCCAACCAGACCCTCTTCCGGATCTTCAAGGAGGCCACGGAGGGGAAGGGGGTTCCGGAGGGATGGATCCAGCTGGTGGAGGGGAGGGAGGAGGTGAGGAAGCTCCTCAAGCTGGAGGAGTACGTGGACCTGCTGGTGCCCAGGGGAAGCAAGGAGTTCATCAAGTTCATCCAGAGGCACACCAGGATCCCGGTTCTGGGGCACGCGGAGGGGGTTTGCCACGTCTACGTGGACGAGCACGCCGACTTCGAGAAGGCCCTGGAGATCTGCTACGACGCCAAGGTCCAGTACCCTGCCGTGTGCAACGCGGCCGAGAAGGTGCTGGTCCACGCCAAGGTGGCGGAGGAGTTCCTCCCCAGGCTGGTGGAGATGTACTCCAAGGCAGGCGTGGAGGTGAGGGGGTGCGAGCGCACTAGGAAGATAGTGAAGGTCAAGAGGGCCAGGGAGGAGGACTGGCACGCCGAGTACCTGGACCTGATCATAACCGTGAAGGTGGTGGACAGCCTGGAGGAGGCCATCTCCCACATCAACCGGTACGGCTCCAAGCACACGGATGCCATCGTGACGGAGGACAGGGGGGCGGCCATCAGGTTCCTGGAGGGGGTGGACTCCTCTTCCGTCATGTGGAACGCCTCCACCAGGTTCAGCGACGGGTACAGGTACGGGCTGGGGGCGGAGGTGGGGATAAGCACGGGCAAGCTTCACGCCAGGGGGCCGGTGGGGCTGGAGGGGCTCACCACCTACAAGTACTACCTGATAGGCAAGGGGCACGTGGTGGCCCCCTACCTCTCCTCCCCTCCCCGGCCCTTCCTGCACCGCAGGCTGGAGAGGACCTGGAAAGAGGTGAAGGAGGGGCGGATCTGAAGGTGGGAATCGTGGGAGGGGGGAGGCTGGGCTCCTTCCTCCTGAGGGGCCTGCTGAGGGCCGGCTTCTCCCAGGGGGAGCTGATGGTCTGCGAGAAGGACCCCGGAAGGGCCGAAGCCCTCTCGGAGCAGCTGGGGGTTAGGGTGGTGGGAAGGCTGGATCCCCTCCTGGAGGAGGCGGAGGTGATCTTCCTGGCGGTGAAGCCGGGGGACCTGGAGGGGGTGCTGGGGGAGATGGAGGGAAAGGTGAGGGGAAAGCTCGTGATCTCCTGCGTGGCCGGGGCCACCCTCCGAAGGCTGGAGGGAAGGCTGAGGGGGGCGAGGGTCTTCAGGCTTATGCCCAACCTGGCCTGCGCGGTGGGGGAGGGGGTGATGGCCTACACCCCCGCTCCCGGCGCGGGGGAGGAGGAGAGGGAGAGGGTGAGGGAGCTGCTGGGGAGGCTGGGGGCCCCGGTGGAGGTTCCGGAGGAGAGGATGAACGCCATAACCGCCCTCAGCGGCAGCGGGCCCGCCTACTTCTCCCTGGTGATCGAGGCCCTGGCGGAGGGGGCGGAGGAGCTGGGGGTGCCGAGGGAGGAGGCCCTGAGGCTGGCCTCCCAGACGGCCAAGGGAACGGGGAGGATGCTGCTGGAGCTGGACCTGAAGCCCGAGGAGCTGGTGAGGATGGTGGCCTCCCCCGGAGGGACCACGGAGGCCGCCCTCAGGGAGCTGGAGGAGGGAAAGGTTTTTGAGGCCTTCAAGCGAGCCTTAAAGGCCGCCTGCAGGAGGGCCGGAGAGCTGGGATGAAGTTCAAAAAAGTGGCCGTGGGAGGGACCTTCGACCACCTCCACGACGGGCACCTCGCCCTGCTGAGGAGGGCCTTCGAGGTGGGGGAGAGGGTCTACCTGGGGGTCTGCTCGGACGAGATGGTCAAGTCCAAGGGGTGCCGCGTCCAGCCCCTCGGCCAGAGGCTGGGTAGGCTCCTGGAGACGGTCTTCACGGAGTTCGGGGAGGAGAGGGTGGAGGTGGTGGTGATCCGCGACCCATACGGCCCGGCCATCTCCGACCCCCAGCTGGAGGCCATCGTGGTGAGCCCGGAGACCAGGGCGAGGGCGGAGGAGATCAACAGGATAAGGAGGGAGAAGGGGCTGAAGGAGCTGGAGATCCTGGAGGTCCCCTTCGTTCTGGCCGAGGACGGGAAACCCATCTCCTCCACCAGGATACGCAGGGGGGAGATAGACCCCCACGGCAGGCTAATTAAGGGAGGCTAAGAGAGTCGTTTAGATGGGGGTGGGCAAGGTCCTCCTGTGCCTGACGGGCAGCGCCGCCATCATGAGGGCCCCCGAGCTCGCCAGGGAGTTCTCCCGGTGGGGGGCGGAGGTTAGGGTGGTGATGAGCCCCAGCGCCTCCCAGCTCCTCTCACCCACCCTCATGCACTGGGCCACCGGGAGGGAGGTGGTCACCTCCCTCACCGGAGAAATCGAGCACATCAAGCTTTCGGAGTGGGCTGACGCGGTGGTGGTGGCGCCGGCCACCGCCAGCACCCTGGGGAAGCTGGCCTGGGGGATAGCGGACACTCCCGTGACGGCCACCGTGATAGCCGCCTCCGGGCTGGGGAAACCCATCTTCCTGGCCCCCGCCATGCACGCCTCCATGTACCTGAGCGGGCCCGTTCAGGACAGCGTGGCCAGGCTGAGGGAGAGGGGCTTCGTGCTCCTGGGCCCGGTGCTGGCGGAGGGGAGGGCCAAGATGATGGAACCCCACGAGATCGTGCTGAGGGTGATGTTCCACCGCCCCCCCGACCTCAGGGGCGTGAGGGTGGCGGTCACGGCCGGACCCACCGTGGAGCCCATAGACGGGGTGAAGATGATCTCCAACTTCAGCTCCGGGAAGATGGGGATAGCGGTGGCCAGGATGGCCGCCCTGAGGGGGGCCGAGGTGGTCCTGATCTACGGACCCGGAACCGAGAGGCCCCCGGAGGGGGTCAGGACGATCAGGGTGAGGACCACTCAGGAGATGAAGGAGGCCCTGGAGGAGGAGGTGAGGAAGGGGGTGGAGGTGGTGGTGGCCGCGGCGGCCGCTCAGGACCTCATGGTGGAGAAGCCCTTCCAGAGGAAGCTCAGGAGCACGGAGACGGTGGAGCTCAGGCTAGTTCCCGCCCCAAGGGTGGCGGACGGGATCAAGAGGCTCTCCCCCGGCACCTTCCTGGTGGGCTTCAAGGCGGAGAGGGGGGTCTCGGAGGAGGAGCTGGTCTCCAGGGCGGAGGAGAAGCTGAGGGCGGGCTTCGACCTGGTGGTGGCAAACGACCTCTCCCTCCCGGGAGCGGGCTTCGGGGAGGACACCAACGACGTGGTGCTGGTCCACCGCTCCGGGAGGGAAAGGATGAGGGGGAGGAAGGAGGAGATAGCTCACCGGATCCTGGACCTGGCCCTTCAGGGGCTGGGAAAGGGATAGCCTTCCGGGGAAAGGGATGGGAAGGTGGAAAGGAGAACCGGCGGAACTGCAGGCCTTCGTGCCGGCCCACCTCTCAGGCTTCTTCGAGATCTGTCCCTCCTCCCGCCCTGAGAGGATGGGATCCAGGAACGGGGGGCCCTGCCTCCGGGTGGGGGTCCTGACCCGGCTGAGGGTGGAGGAGGGGGAGGGGGAGGTGAGGATCCTCCTCAACGGGAGGAGGAGCGAGGCGAGGACCAGCCTGCACGTGGCCCGCTCCCTGCTGAGCAGGGGGGGAGGGAGGCTCTCCCTGCTCGTGGAGCACCGGCTGCAGGTTCCCCTGGGGGCGGGTTACGGGGCCAGCGGGGCGGGGGCCTTGGGGCTGGCGCTCACCCTCTGCAAGGCCCTGGGAATCAGGGGGTGGAGGAGGGAGGCGGTGAGGGAGGCCCACGTGGCGGAGGTGAGGAACCTGACCGGGCTGGGGGACGTGGGGGCCCAGGCCTGGGGGGGGATGGTGATAGGGGAGAGGCCGGGCGCCCCACCCTACGGCTCCTGGAGGAGGATTCCGGTGCCCAGGGGGATGAGGGTGGTCTCCTGCACGCTGGGGGAGCTGAGCACCAGGAAGGCCCTCTCGGACCCCGAGCTGGGGGAGCGCTCCCGCAGGCTGGGGAGAAGGGCCCTGGAGGAGCTGCTGGCCCGTCCCACCCTCCCGACCTTCCTGCGGGTTTCCTCGGAGTTCGCGGAGGGGCTGGGCCTCATGGACGGGGAGCTCAGGGAGATCAGGGACCTCTTCCTCAGGGAAGGGGCTCTGGGGGCCACCCAGACCATGCTGGGAAGGGGGATCTTCGGTTTCGTTAGGGAGGAGAGGGTGAGAAGGCTGGTGAGGGAGCTCTCGGGCTGCGTGGGGGAGAGGGCAGTGGTATCCAGCGCCGTCGACCCGAGGGGGGCCCGCCTCCTCTAGTACCTGTCCCAGTGCACCATCTCTTCCAGGGGCCTGCGGGGGGGAGCCTCGGGGCTCTCGGCGCTCCTGCCGATGGGCACAATGGCCAGGGGGCGAACCCCCCTGGGGAGGCGGAGGGCCCTGCTCCCCTCCTCCTCCACGAAGGCCCCCACCCAGCAGGTTCCGTACCCCAGGCTGGTGGCCGCCAGCAGGAGGTTCTGGGTGGCGGCGGCCGTGTCCTGCACGTAGAAAAGCTCCCCCCTGCTCCCGTACCTGCTGGTCGTCCTCTCCACGTCCGCACAGACCACCACCAGCACCGGCGCCTCCTCCAGGAAGGGCTGACCGAAGGCGGCCTCCTTCAACTCTTCCTTCACCCTGGGATCCCTGACCACCACCAGCTCCAGGGGCTGGCAGTTCCCCGCCGAGGGCGCCCAGGAGGCCGCCTCCAGGATCTTCCTGAGGTCCCTCTCCGGCACGGGATCGGGCCGGAAGCTCCTCACGCTCCTCCTCCTCCTTATGGCCTCCAGGGTGTCCATCTCTAACTTAAAAACTGGGAAGGAAAAAAAGGTTGGGATGGAGGAAAACGAGGTGGACTGGATAGCGGCCAAGGCCTGGGAGTTCCTGGGTGACAAGGTGAAGGACGCGCCTCTGACCAAGAAGGAGGTAGAGATGGCCTTCGATGTCTTCGCCAGGCCCAGGGTGCTGAGGCTGGGGCTCTCGGAGTTCGAGAGAAGGCAGGTGGAAGACAGGATCATGGCAAAGCTGGAGGAAAGGGCCAAACAGATGAACCTGGAGTACTGGAAGAAGGAGGGCCTCTAGACCAGGGTCAGACCGTAGAGGGCGAGCAGGCAGAGGACGGTGATGAGGAACATTCCAGCCGCCCACTTCCTGGCCTCCGCCCTCACGCAGATGTAGCCGAAGAACCCCGAGCCCACCGCCACCAGCACCAGGAAGATCCCCAGCAGGATCTTTCCCACCGTCACCAGAACGGACATCGACTTCTTTGGGTGCCCCGGTTTTTAACTCTACCGCCGGTAAGACCCCTTCCGAGACCACCTCGGCCGTCCTCCCGAAAAAGCCACCTGCGGTAGCGGGGGTAGTTCCCCCCCCTTCCCGAGTTCCCCTCACCCGATACGGTTAAACCGCCCTCCTCCCAAAAAGTGGGAATGATCGAGAAGGCGGTGGAGTGGTTGCTGAAGGACGAGGAGGCCAGGAGGATCTTCCTGGCCCTCCAGGAGGCGGAGGGGGGGGTTTCTCCCTCCGAGCTCTTCAGGTTCCTCTCCAAACCGGAGGCCTGGCAGCTCAAGTGCATCCTGGGCAGGATGGTGGACTACGGGGTGGTGATGAGGGAGCCCAACGGCAGGTTCTCCCTAACCGAAAACGGTAGGAAGCTGGTGGAGCTGGAGAAGTCCCTGGGAGAGGTGAAGAAGATAGGGTGAATCAGACCTCGATCACCCTGATGTTTCCCCCCTTGAGGAAGAGGAGGGCGTGCCTCCTCAGGAGCTTCTGATCCGAGTACTCCTCCGCTCCCTCCAGCACCAGGTTCTGGTGCTCATCGCAGGACCTGAGGGTCCCCCTGATCTCCCTGCCGTCCTTGGAGAAGACCCTGATGGGTGAGCCCACCCTCTCCTCCAGCCCGGGGACCTCCACCATCGCCCCCTATAAGGCCTCAGGGTTTAAAGGATATGGGATGCCCAAGGCCATCTTCGCCGGCAGCCTCTCCTTCGGCCTGGTCAACATACCCATCAAGATCTACCCCGCCACCCGATCCCGGGGCACGGCCCTCCGCACCCTCCACGCCGCCTGCCACACCCCCCTGAGGCACAAGAGGTGGTGCCCCAAGTGTGAGAAGGAGGTGCCCCAGGAGGAGGTGGAGTACGGCTTCGAGCTTTCCAAGAACAGGTTCGTCCCCCTGACGGAGGAGGAGCTCTCCAGCATCCAGCCCAAGAGCGCCAAGACCATAGAGATCCTAACCTTCGTGGATCCCGCAGGGGTGGACCCCCTCTTCCCCGACACCCACTACCACGTGGTGCCGCAGGAGGGGGGAGAGAGGGCCTTCTCCCTACTCAGGGAGGTCCTCTCCCTCACCAACAGGGCGGCCGTGGGGAAGATGACCCTCAGGGAGAGGGAATACGTGGTGCTCCTGCGCCCCTACCGCCAGGGCCTCCTCCTCTCCACCCTCCACTACCTGACCGAACTCGTGGACCCCTCCGAGCTCAAGGAGCTGCAGGGACTCCCCTCACCCACCGAGAGGGAGAGGGAGCTGGCCAAGACCCTCCTGGAGAGTCTCAGCGGGGAGTTCAGGCCGGAGGAGTACAGGGACACCTTCAGGGAGGCGCTGGCCGAGCTGGTGAGGCAGAAGGCGGAGGGGAGGCCCCTCGTCGTTCCCCAGGAGGAGAA
>QNVD01000232.1 GCA_004347925.1 Hadesarchaea archaeon | reverse complement strand
CTAGACTACTGCCGCACCCTACCTCTCTCCCCATCTTCTATTAAGATATTTTCGAGTCCCAACCCAATCCGGAAAAGCTGGGAAGAAGATTTAAACGGGGAGGGCGGAGGTAAGAAGGGAAACACTTGACCCCGCTGGAGATCCTGCTGGCCCTTCTGCTGTTGGTGGTGCTGGGCTGGATCTTCCTCCCCGGATGGAAGGTTCTGGAGGGCAGGAGGCTGGCCCTCAGGGTGAACAGGCTGGAGGGGGAGGTCAGGAAGCTCACCCAGGAAAACCTCCGGCTGAGGGAGGAGGTGCTGAAGAAGCCGGAGCAGGAGAAGGCGGAGACGGGCAAGATCTCCGCGCTGGTGAGGGACCTGGAGGCCCTCAGGAGCGCCATAGCGGGGGCCAAGGTCAGCCTGGAGAGGCTACAGAAGAAGTACGGGCTGGGCCCCGGCCCCGAGCTCCTCACCAAGATCCTCCAGTCACAGCCCGATCTCAGCTGGGCCCTCAGGGAGAGGCTGGCCCAGGACATCCTGGTGGGGGAGGTGGGAAGGGCGGTTCTGAGGTCCCTGGCCTCCTCCTCCTCCCTGGATCAGGTTTCGGCCACCTCAGGGGTTCCCCTGGCGGTGGTGAAGAGCGAGGTGAGGAGGCTCCAGACCCTGGGCTACCTGGACGAGAAGCTCTCCCTCACCCAGCTGGGGAAGATGAGCCTCTCCTGATCACAGGATCTTCAGGGCGGCTCTCCTGACCCTCCCCCTCCACTTGGGGAGGGTGAGCACCCTGAGGAGGTACCTGGGGGTGGCTCCCTCCTTCAGGGCGCCCGCTATGGAGGAGAGCTGGGAGAGCCTGATCCTGCTCCCCTCCACGAGCACCGGGATCTCCACCTCCCCTATCCTGGGTTCCGAAAGGAAGAGGTCCACCAGCGGGACATCCAGGAGCACGTAGCCCGGGGGAACCCCGGCCTCTTCCCCTATCTCCCTCTGGAGCTCCAGCAGGGACCCCCAGCCCCTGAACCTCTTGAGCAGGGACCTCCTCTCCCCCTCCTCCAGCTTCCTCCTCCTCTCCTCGTAGGCTGGCT
>QNVD01000231.1 GCA_004347925.1 Hadesarchaea archaeon | reverse complement strand
CCCCCCCCTCTCTCCTCAGGTGCTCCATCTCCCCCGCCAGCAGGGAGTAGAAACCCTGCGGGAGGGGCTGGAGCCCGGGCTGTCTGGCCTCGGAGAGCCGAAGCTTCCTCACCGCCGTGGGTCCCACGGGGTTGAGGGGCTCCGCCAGCCCGTGCCTCCTCAGGACCCTCAGCTGCCAGTGCTCCAGCTCCCTCTCCTCCCCGGCCCGCAGGGAGGAGGGCCCCTCACCCAGATCCACCTCGAAATCCCTCTTGATCACCGCCCGAACCTTCATCCCTTCACCACCCTGGTCACGTATCCCTGCTTGGGCTCATAGAGAAAGCCGTCCCTCTTCTCCTCCTCCACCACCCTCATCACGAAGTTCTCCTCTATTCCCTCCTCCTTGGCCCTACGCACGATCTCCTCCACGGGGGCCATGCCGCCGTGCTTGTTCTCCACCTCCCCTATGAGATCGATCACCCTCTGGATCTTCTCCCGCTGGGACTTGCTCCTGCCCGTCATGAGGATGTCCACATCCACCTTTCCCGTGGAGGCATCGAAACCGGCCTCATGCAGGTATTTGGAGATGAGCTCTATGGCCCTGATGACGTCCTCCTCCGTCACCTCCTCCCTGAAGTGCATCCTGGCGCTCGCCTTGGCCAGCCTTATCATGGACTCCAGCTGCCTGGGGGTGATGGGAACCGGTGCCTCCCCCCTCTCCGCCACGCTCCTGTTCTTCACGTAGAATTCCTCCATCTTCTTGATCACCTTCTCGTCCTTCAGTCTGGGGTGGATGTACTTCCTGGCGTAGATGATCAGCTTCCTCAGCATCTCGGAGTCGATGGGGGGTTTGGCTATCTCCGGTTTCCTGTGAAGCTCCAGCATGTGCCTAGCGATTTTCTTGTCTATTTCCCCGCGGGGCTCGTCCCTCAGGATGAAAATCAGGTCGAACCTGGAGAGGATCACGGGCTCCAGACCTATCTGCTGGACCAGGTTCCGGCTCCTGTCCAGCCTCCCCATCTTGGGGTTGGAGGCGGCCAGCACGGAGGTTCTCGAGTTGAGGGTGGCCACTATTCCCGCCT
>QNVD01000230.1 GCA_004347925.1 Hadesarchaea archaeon | reverse complement strand
TCCCCGCCCTCCTCCTCTTCCTCCTCCTCTTCCTCCTGGCCTACAGGCTCACCCCCACCCTCCTGAGGCTTCCCCCCTCCCAGTTCCCCGAGGGCTGGTCCCCCCTGAGGGCCCTCAAGCTGGGCTTCTGGTCCTTCCTGGCCTGCTGGCTGCTGGTATGGATTCTGGTCTACAACCTGGCCCTCTGAGGGAGCCCCCCGAGCTGCTCAGGATCTTCCCCTACCGGGAGATCAGGAAGCCCCAGCTGGAGCTCATGCTCTCGGTCAGGAGGGCCCTGGAGGAGGGCCTGCCCCTGGTGGCGGAGGGGCCCACGGGGATGGGGAAGACGGTGGCCCTCCTCTGCGGGATCCTCTCCTCCCCCGGGAGGGAGGGCTCCAGGCTGATCTACTGCTCCAGGACGCACGCCCAGCTGGACAGGGTGGTGGAGGAGCTCAGGTTCCTTTCCTCCCGCCTGGACGCTCCCGGCATGTCTCTGAGGGGCAGGAGGGAGATGTGCCTCCATCCCCTCCTCCGGAGGTTCACCTCGGGGGCGGGGGAGGCGGCCCACGTGTGCACCGTCCTGAGGAGGGAGAGGAGGTGCGAGTTCTTCCTCAGGTGGGGGAGGAGGGGGGAGGACCTGCTCTCGGAGTTCTGGGGGAAGCAGGTGACGGCGGGGGAGCTGCTGAGGAGGTGCGGGGAGGAGGGGGTCTGCCCCTACGAGCTCTCCAGGGGCCTGATGCCCGGCATGAGGGTGGTGGCCTGCAGCTACCTCTACCTCCTGGACCCCTCCATCCGCCCACCCTTCCTGAAGGGGCTGGGGGAGGACCTCTCCCGGCTGGTGCTGGTCTTCGACGAGGCCCACAACCTCCCCGAGCTGGCGGTGGAGCTGGCCAGCGAGAGGCTCGGCCTGGGCTCCCTCTCCAGGGCGGAAAGGGAGGCGGAGGAGCTTGAGGACGAAAGGGCAGCGGAGCTCTGCTCCGGGATGGAGGAGGTGCTGGAGGAGCTGGCGCGGGGCCTGGCGGAGGGGGAGGAGAGGGTGCTGGGGGAGGGGGAGCTGGAGGAGAGGCTGGAGGGGAGGCTGGGAG
>QNVD01000023.1 GCA_004347925.1 Hadesarchaea archaeon | reverse complement strand
CCCCCCACCAGCACGTAGTCCCCCGGATCCACCCCAAGCACCCTCCGGCATTTCCTCCCACCCTCCCTCCACAGCACCTCCCCGAAGCGGGGCGGATCGGAGAGGGAGAGCCCCAATCCCCGGGCCAGGGAGAGGGCCAGCTCCCTCCCCCCCTCCGACCAGGGAACCACCTGCCCTCCCCCGGTGTCCACCTCCACCAGGGGCTTGGAGAACCCCGAGAGCCTTAGGAGGTGCCAGCAGAGGGCGTGGGCCTTTCTGGGGGAGAGGGCGTGCAGGGCCAGGATCGCCGCCTCCACCTCTCCCTCCACCTCCCGGAGGAGCTGGCTGGGCCTCTCCCCCCTCACCTCCACCCCCTCCAGACCGCTGTCCCAGAGGGCCGTCCTCCCCATGGTGCCGCAGACGAAGGCCCTGACCCGGTGCTCCTTCTCCAGGAATCGGAGGAGGCGCTCCGCTCCCCCCGTGTCGAAGATGCCGGGCAGGTGGAAGATCAGAGCCAGCCTCATCCCCACTCCTTCCTCCCCTCGTCCTAATCCCTTTCATCCTTTTTCCTTCTTGTCCAGAAAAATTACACTTAAATGCAGAACGACCGAAGGAAAGAGGTATGAAGGAGAAAACGCTGGGCCTGGTGGTCCTGGTACTTCTCGCCCTCTCCCTCTCCTCCTACGCCGGTTACAGGCTGGGATACGAGGAGGGGAGAAGGAGCGTCACCACGGTGAGGATGGGATACCTGGTGGGGGACATCCACCAGATAGGCTGCTTCGTGGGAAGGGAGCTGGAGCTCTTCGAGAAGGAGGCGGGAAGCGGGTACCGCTTCAGGTACCTGGAGTACGTCAACGGACCAGCGGAGATGAACGACTTCACGGCGGGAGGGCTGGACGCCGGGTACGTGGGGGTGGTTCCTGCCCTCATAGCCCTCTCGAAGGGAGCCGACCTGAAGATCGTGGCCTCCGCCAACCTGGAGGGCTCGGCCCTAGTGGCCAAGAAGGGGATAGACAACGTGCGGGGACTCAGCGGGAAGAGGGTGGGAACCCCGGGCCTGGGCACCATTCAGGATGCCCTGCTCTCCATGATAGAGAACAAGGAGGGCATCACCGTCACCCACGTGGCCTACCCCGGACCCTCCACCCTTCCCCTGGCCCTGGAGAAGGGGGAGATCGATGGCTACATAGCCTGGGAGCCCTTCTGCGCGGAGGCCGTGGTGAACGGGACCGGGCAGGTGGTGTACACCTCCCACGACATCCTGCCCAACCACCAGTGCTGTGTCTTCTACGTCTCGGGAAAGCTGCTCAGGGAGGACAGGAGGCTGGCCCTCTCCCTGTTGAAGGCCCACCTCAGGGCCATGGAGGTGGTGGTGGAGAACGAGAACCGGGCCATGCAGATCTTCTCCTCCCGGACCGGGAAGTCCATGGACGTCATCCGGGAGTCCTGGAAGAGGATGGTCTGGGACCCCACACCCAACGAGGAGAGCATCAGGATCTTCGCCCAGACCCTGATCCAGGCGGGCAAGATCACGGGTGTGGAGAACGTGGAGGCCTTCGCCAAGAGCGCTCTCGACCTCACCCTTTTAGAGGAAGCCCAGAGATAGGGTCTGGATGATAAGATTTTCACGGGAACCGCTTTACGCCTCCCTCCTCCCGCTGGGGGTGCTGCTCCTCTGGGAGGCCCTTTCCCGGATGGTGCACTCCTCCTTCTTCCCCGGGGTGGGGGAGGTGCTGGGCTCCCTCTGGACCCTGCTGACCAAGGGGGACGTGGAGGGGATAAGGCTGCACGAGCACGCCCTTCACAGCCTCCTGAGGGTGCTGGGGGGGTTTTCCCTGGCCTGCCTCACCGCCATACCCCTGGGGATCCTGATGGGGCTGAGGGAGGGAATCTACCGCCTCTCCAAGCCCGTTCTGGAGCCCGTGCGCTTCATCCCTCCCCTGGCCTGGATTCCCCTGGTGATCCTCCTCCTCTCCGGCTACTGGCGCTACCTCTTCGTGATCTGGCTGGGCGCCTTCTTCCCCATCCTCCTCAACACCATAAGCGGGATCAAGAGGACCAGCCCCACGCTGGTGGAGGTGTCCAGGAGCTTCGGGGCCGGCAAGGGAACCACGGTGAAGAAGGTGGTGATACCCAGCGCCCTACCCGAGATCACCTCAGGGATGAGGGTGGGTCTGGGGGTGGGGTGGATGTGCATCGTGGCGGCGGAGATGATAGGGGGGGAAAGGGTGGGGCTGGGCAGGCTCATCCTGAAGTACTCGGAGCTGCTGAGGGTGGACATGGTGGTGGCGGGGATGATCACCATAGGGGTGGTGGGGCTGCTGATGAACGAGGTGCTGCTCAGGGCGGAGAAGCGCCTCTTCATATGGAGGAGGGAGGTCTCCCTCTGAGGTGAGCCCCTGCCCGCCAGGATCAAGGTGAAGGTGGAGGACCTGCACAAGCACTTCCTCACCCGCGAGGGGAGGCTGGAGGTCCTTAAGGGGGTCTCGTTTGAGGTGAGGGAGGGGGAGTTCGTCTCGGTGGTGGGGCCCTCGGGGTGCGGGAAGACCACCCTCCTGAGGCTGGTGGGGGGGCTGGATAGTCCCTCCTCGGGCAGGATCACCATAGACGGCAAAAGTCCCGATCCCTCCCTTCACCGCCTGGGCTTCGTCTTTCAGGAGGACTCCCTCTTCCCCTGGAGGACCGTTTGGGAGAACGTGAGGTTCGGGAGGGAGGTGAGGGGAATGGAGGGGGAGAGGGAGGTGGGGGAGCTGCTGGAGAGGATGGGCCTGAGGGGCTTCGAGCGCTGCTACCCCCACCAGCTCTCGGGGGGAATGAAGCAGAGGGTGGCCATAGCCAGGGCCCTGGCCGTGGATCCCGACCTCCTCCTCATGGACGAGCCCTTCGCCAACCTAGACGCCCAGACCAGGTGGATCCTCCACCAGGACCTCACCAGGATCTGGGAGGAGGTCAGGAAGACCATCCTCTTCGTGACCCACAACGTGGAGGAGGCCGTCTACCTCTCCGACAGGGTCCTGGTGTTCACCGTCAGGCCGGCCAGGGTGAAGAGGGTGCTTAGGGTGGGGCTGCCCAGGCCCAGGGACAAGCTCAGCGCCGGGCTGGTTAAGCTGAGAAAGGAGGTGGTGGAGCTCCTCCGGGAGGAGGTGCCCTACCTCTGAGCCCCGGACCGCCAGAGCCCCATCTTCTTCCACATCAGTAGGTAGAGAAGGAGGAAGAGGAAGAGCCCGGCGAGGGTGAGGGAGTAGAGGAGGGAGGACCGCTCCGAGCCGTAGGCGCTCAGGGGGAGGAAGAGGAGGCCGTAGAGGGGGAGGATGAGCAGGAACATCAGGGGCATCCCCCTCACGTAGTCCTCCACCGCCGGGGTGCGGAGCTCAGGGTCCACCACCCTGCAGAGGGCTATGCCCGAGTCCATCGTCCCGGTGAGGGTGCCGTAGGTCACCAGCGTCCTCTCGAACCGGTAGTTCCTCCAGACCCTTTCGGGAAGCCAGAGGAAGGCCAGGACCGTGACCAGCCCCCCCGCCAGGGAGAGGAGGAGGAGGGGGAAGGCGTAAGCCCGGAGGGCGGGGAGGGAGATGGCGGCCACGGAGGCGGCCACGGCGTAGTCCACGCATACCCCCGCCAGGTGCCTCTGCACGCCCGGGGAGATCAGGAAATCCGTTCCCGTCCTCTCCATGATTTTCCTGACCGCCATCCCCACCACCACCGTCACCACGAACATGGCCCCCCAGGCCGTGTCGTCCGAGCCCAGGGAGAGGATCCTGACCACCAGGTAGGCCAGGGCGTAGACCAGGCCGCAGAGGGCCACCTGGAGGCTGAGGGTGNCCACCGCCTCGGAGGAGGAGACCTCCTCCCCCAGGGGCCTCCTTCCCCTCCTGGGGAGGATGCCCGTCCAGACCTCCCTGGGAACCCTGCGGAGGTCCCTGAGGAGGGCCGCCCTCCCCCTCCTCACCCCCACGTTGAGCCAGACCACCCCCACCCCGTAGGCCCAGAGGAAGCCCACCGCCCCAAAGATCAGGCCCA
>QNVD01000229.1 GCA_004347925.1 Hadesarchaea archaeon | reverse complement strand
CCCCCCCGCCGCGGCACCCGCCCAGGCGAAGGAGGAGAGGGGTGAGAAGGCCCAGCCCCTGGCGATGAGGCTCGATCAGCTGGAGGCCCAGGTCACCGCCCTGACCAGCTTCAGGGAGGTCTACGACGCCAGGTTCACCACCCTGAGCGAGAAGATAGGGGAGATCCGCTCCATGGTCCTGACTCAGGCCAAGGACAACGCCGAGCTGAAGGCCAAGGCGGAGAAGGCCCTGATGTCCATAGAGGGGATAAGGCCGGAGGAGTTCAGGGCGGCCATCATGAGGAGGGACGCGGAGATAGAGGGCATCAAGACCAAGATGTCGGCCCTGGAGGACATGATCAAGAACCTGATGAACGAGATGAAGGAGTTCCGCTCCACCATCGCCCAGTTCAAGGGGATGGAGGCCATCCTGGGCATGACGGACGAGGCTAGGAAGAACATGGTGAGGATCCAGCAGGTGAGGGACCAGGTGGAGGTAATGTCGGACAAGGTGATGGCGGCCTTCCTGGAGTTCCAGAGGGGGTTCAGGGATGTCACCAACCTCTCCCTCCGCCTCAGCACCCTGGAGGAGGCGGTGAAGCCCCTGGAGAAGACCGTGAGCCAGATGGACGTGGCGGTGAAGCAGGCGGTCACCAGGGCGGAGCTGGCCAAGCTCACGGGGGANCTGGAGACCCTGAAGCGCCTGGCCCAGGAGATCAAGGGGTACTACGAGAGGCTCTCCTCCAGGAAGGAGGCCCTGGAGGCCCTGAGGGAGGAGCAGAGGAGGGAGCTGAGGAGGCTGGACGCCAAGTACAGGAAGGAGCTTTCAAGGATCAACACCAAGCTCAGGGTCCTGGAGAGGGTCTCCTCCAGGGTCCTCAACCTCCTCCTCTCAGCCAAGTAGCGCCTTTTCCGCGCTAGGAAGGACTTGAAGCAGCCCAGTCACGCCTTTCGCTAACCTATCCTCTCCACCAACCCATCGAAGCCGGAGTCGAAACTCGCAATCCTCTTGATCCCATTCTTCTCCATGAGCGCTAGCGAGGTGCAGTCAGTGAAGCTCAGGAATCTTTCCTTGAGGGACTTGAACAGCTCCCACGCTGCGTTGAAGGCATCCTCGGACACCCGCAGCTTGATTATGCGTGGCGAACTCAGGATGAACTCTCCGATGTCGATCGCCAACTCGAGCCTCTTCGTTCTGGTCAAGGCCGTAGTTACCGCCTCGTCTATTACGTAATCGGAGGTGTAGGCGGCGCCAAACTCACCCTTGAGGATGCGCCTCATCAGTTCTTTTCCCCTTCGGTGGTTTTTATCGGCCGCGTTTCTCACCGCGACGAAGATTCCGGTATCGATGAAAACAGACAACTACTCACCGTAGACGTGTTGATCGATCTTCTCGGAAGCGTTCCTGACTCCCCAGTTCTTTGGGTTCTGAAGCATGATCCAGGCCGGGTCCTCCTCCAGGGGGGGCAGCTTCTCGAACGTTTGGGCGAATTTCTCGCACTCTAGGGCGTGATCCACCATCGCGCCCAAAACGCGCTGCATCGAGATCTTTTTCCCCCGCTTGAGCAGGTGGGAGGCTACGTACTGCTCGAGCTTCCGCTTGTGCTCCTCGTCAATCCTCACCGTTGCCACTTTAGCACCTGTATACAGGTGTTCTTTGCTACTTATAAACTTCTGCGAATGCGAAGGCGAGCCGGGGAAAAGCCTGAGGGGGCTTGCCGTTCAGGTGTAAATAACCGAAGGCATTTTCCCTCAGCGACGAGGTCGCAATTCGGTTATCATGACAAAAGCTATGGATAGGTTCAAAAAAAGCTCCTTTTTCCAGAAAACCGCGAGGGGTTCCGGCTTGCTTGCTCACCCTTCCGATTCGCGGTTTGGACCCCTCAGGTTCCCCATCACCCGCAGCCTCTGACTGGCTTTGCACACGGTTCCACCGCTCGAATCGTGGCTGAAACCGCCGGAGGATGGGTTTAAAAGGGGTTTCTACTACTACCAATGAAAATGGAAGTGAGATGCATCCGCTGTGGTCACAGGTGGAACTACCGGGGGGCCTCCCGGTACTACGCCACCTGCCCCCGCTGCCTCAGGAAAGTCAAGCTGGAGGATCCTCCCCCCAGGAGGTGAGAGGACGGTCCAGAGGAAGAGGGGCTTCGTGCTGGGGGTCTTCTCGGCCAAGGGAGGGGTGGGGAAGACCACCACCGTCTCCAACCTGGGGGCGGCCCTGGCCCAGAAGAAGAGGGGGAAGGTTCTGATCATGGAGACGAACATGACCGCCTCCAACCTGGGGCTGTACCTGGGGGTGGTGGATCCCCCCGTGGTGGTGCAGGATCTGGTGTACGGGAGGGTGAGGCCCGAGGAGGCCATCCTCAAGACCCCCTACGGCCTACACCTCCTCCCGGGCTCCGTGGCCTACACCGATGAGGTCACGGCTGTGGACTTCTCCCCCCTGACGGAGGCCCTGAGGAGGAAGTACGAGGTGATCATCCTGGACACCGCCCCCGGCTTCGCCCCGGAGGTGACGGCCGCCATGAGGGTTTGCGACTCCATCCTGGTCTGCTGCCAGCCCCAGGTTCCCGCCATAGCGGGCACCCTCCAGACCCTCAGGATGGCGGAGCGCCTGAAGGTCCCGGTGCTGTGTTGCGTGCTCACCAGGGTGACCGGGAGGAGGTGGGAGATCCCCCTCCCCGAGATAAGGAGGACGCTGGGATGGCCCGCCCTGGCGGAGATTCCCGAGGACGAGGCGGTCCCCGAGAGCATCACCAGGGGAACCCCGGTGGTCCTCTGGGCCCCCCGCTCCCCAGCCGCCGTGGGCTACCTGAAGCTGGCGGAGCAGCTCCTCTCCCACCTCAGGCGCCGGAAGGCCAGGAAGGGCGTTAAGAAGGTTAAGCGCGGGAGCCGGCGCTGAGCTCAGGGGGGTCCCGCCTCCTCCCTCCTCCTCGCCACCTCCTCCACCGCCCTCACCGGGGCCTCCCCCAGCTTCCTCTCCAGCTCCTCCAGCAGCCTCCCAGCCAGGGAGCCCAGCTGCCAGAGGTCCACGTAGAGCTGCACGGGGGGTACGGCCCCCTCCCTCCCCAGCCTCATCAGGTGCTCGTCGGGGGTCAGGACGAAGAGGTTGGGCTTCTTCCTGCGGGGCCCGTAGACCCTCCTCACCTCCTCGGGGGGGGCGTAGACGAAGACGCTTGAGTAGTCCACCGGGACGGAGCCGAAGAGCCTGCGGTACCCCGCGTGGGCGGTGAGGAGGCCCAGGGAGGAGAGCCTCTCCTCCACCCTGGGGAGGGGATCGGCGGAGAAGGTGGTGTAGGCCACGTCCCCCGAGATCTCCCTGGTGGCCGCCCAGTAGAGGAGCATCCTCCTGGGGTCCACCAGCCTGAAGCCCAGGGGCCTCCTCTCCACCATCCCCATGAGCTCGAACTTGCTCACCAGGGGGTTCACCGTTCCCAGGGAGAGGCCGCAGGTCTCCGCCAGCTCCCTCTGGTTGAAGAACCTCCTCCCCCTCTCGTGGTACTGGTGGAGGATCTCCCTCATCACCCGGTCTATCTTCCTCATCCCCTTCCCTCCTCAGGCTCCGGTTGGGGAGCCTCCGGGTCCGGGCGCCTGCGGCGCCACCCCATGGCCTCCTCCCAGCCCCTCCGGAGGAGCCCCTCCACCTCCGCCGGTGTCAGCTCCCTTCCCAGCCTGACGGTGATTCTCCTGGGCCGAGGTGCCGGCTTTCCAGGCCTCCCCGGCTTTCCATGCCTTCCCGAGACCTCCCGCGGGAGCCTCCGGCGGGACCTCATGCGGGTTTCCCATCCGCCTCTCTCCCGGGAGACCTTTTTAAGGTTTCGATTTAAACCGAAACAAAACCCCTCTGAGAAACCGGCGAGGGGGAGGGGCGAGAGAGGTTCTATTGGCGGGTGGAGGTGCGCACCGTTCCCTGCGAGGGCCCAAAGGAGAGAGGTTCTTCCCCCAGCGGAGGGAAGGAGCCCCTCCTTTCCCTCCTCCTCAGCCTTTTCCTCCTCCTCTCCTCCCTTTCCCCCGCCCTCTCGGAGGAATGGTACCCCTTGGAGGAGTGGGAGGTGGGAGGGGAGGGAAGCGCGGGATGGCGCCTCCTGGAGGGCTGGGAGGGTGGTGCCAGGACGCTGGGAGCCCCCCAGCTGCTCTCTCCCTCCCCCTCCTCCTTCCTCCGGGACAACACCCCCACCCTGGACTGGTCGGACGTGGAGGGGGCCACCTCCTACCAGCTGCTGGTGGACAACGACCCCAGCTTCGCCTCCCCCGAGATAAACGTCTTCCCCTCCTCCAGCGAGTACACCGTCCCCGATCCCGGCCTGTCCGACGGCACCTGGTACTGGAAGGTCAGGGCCAGGGATGGTCCCCTAACCTCCCCCTGGTCGGAGGCCAGAGGCTTCACCGTGGACNCGGTTCCTCCCCCCGCCCCCTCCCCCCTCTCCCCCGAGAACGGGGAGAACCTGGAGGTGGACCAGCCCCTCTTCTCCTGGTCCGGCGTCTGGGACCCCAGCGGGGTAAGCTACCGGCTGGAGATAGACAACGACCCCGACCTCTCCTCCCCCCTCTACCGCGAGGAGGGAATAGCGGAGAACTCCCATGTCCCCGAGAACAAGCTCGTGGAGAACTTCTCCCCCTACTACTGGAGGGTAACGGCTGTGGACGGGGCGGGCAACGAGAACTCCTCGGGAATCTTCCTCTTCCGCCTCAGGGTTCCCCCCTCCTCCAGGATCTCCACCGTGGTCTCCCCCTACTGGCAGACCTCTTCCCCCCTCACCCTCACCGTGGAGGCCCAGGACAACGACGGGACCGTGGAGAACGTGGAGCTCTGGTACCGCTTCTCCTCCGACAACTCCAGCTGGGGCCCCTGGATCTTCCACGACAACCTGACCTCCCTCCCCTACACCTTCTACTTCGCCTTCCCCGAACAGGGCCACTACCAGTTCTCCTCCGGGGTCTGGGATGACAGGGGGAACTACAAGGCCCCCTCCGTGAAGGAGGCGGAGGCGGGATACGACAACACTCCACCCGCCATCCCCCTCCCCTCCCTCCCGGAGAACGGGGCCGTCGTCCAGACCCCCACCCCCACCCTGGCCTGGAGCGGGGTGGAGGACGTTTCGGGCGTGACCTACGAGCTCTGGCTGGACAACGACGACTCCGACCCTCCCCTCTACCACCTCCTCACGGGGGAGAACGTTCACACGCTTGAGAACTGCTTGGGGAGCGGCACCTACCTGTGGAGGGTCAGGGCCCTGGACGGGGCGGGGTGGGTGGGGGAGTGGTCGGAGAACTACACCTTCACCGTTCGCCTCTGGGGGGAGCTGGAGTCCTGGCAGGCAGGGGGTGCTCCGCCCGCCCGCTGGTCCCCCCTGGAGGGGTGGGAGGGGACGGTGGTGGCCCCCCACGTGTGGGTCCCGCTGGAGGGATGGTCGGCTTCCCCCGCAGCTCCCCCGGGTGGCTGGAGGGGGCTGGAGGGTTATTCCGTTTCCCTCTCCTCCCTCCCCTCCTTCTGGTTCCCCCTGCAGGGCTACGCGGCGGGTCTCTCCTCCCCGGCCTCCTGGAGGCAGGCTGAGGCCCTCTCCTCCACCACCCAGGCCCTGGCCTCCTGGAGGGAGGGGGAGGGCTGGACGGTAGGCCTCGCCGTTCCCTCCTCCCTCTGGAGGATGGCGGAGGGATGGCAGGCGGAGATTTCATCCCTTCCCTCCTTCTGGTCACCGTGTGATTCTTGGATCTCCTCCCCCCGGGCACCCGTCCCCGCCCCCCGCCTTCTCTCGCCCGGAGAGGGAGAGAACACCAACGACAACACCCCGACCTTCTCCTGGGAGAACCTCCAGCCCGCCGACAACTTCGAGCTCCAGGTGGACAACGATGTGGACTTCAGCTCACCAGAGATCTGGGTCACGGTCACCTCGACCTCCTACACCCCGACCTCGGGCCTGCCCGACAACCTCTACTGCTGGAGAGTGAGACAGTGGAGGACTGGGGTCAGCTCAGCCTGGTCCCAAGTCTGGAGGTTCAGGGTCGACACCTTGAGACCTACCGCACCCAACCTCCTCTGGCCGGCCAACGGGGAGAACATAAACGACAACACCCCGCTCTTCCGCTGGTGCTCCGTTCCCGAGAACTCCCTTCCCGTCACCTACTGGATCCAGATAGACAACGAGCCCACCCTGAGCGAGCCCTACCTGTTCAGCTTCGGCTGGGTTGGGGAGAACCAGCTCCAGCTCCCGCCGGAGAACGCCCTTCCCGACGGGGTCTACTACTGGAGGGTGAGGTCAAAGGACAACGCCGGCAACCTCAGCCTCACTTGGAGCCAGATCTGGAGCTTCAGGGTGGACACCGTCCGCCCATCTGTGCCCGTCCCGCAGTCCCCAATTGGAGGTGCCTGGGCCCCCATCACCCCCACCCTGAGCTGGCAGGCCGTGCAGGAGAACTCCCTTCCGGTCCTGTACAGGGTCTGGGTCTGCGAGAGCTCCTCCTTTGATTCAGAGCTATACAACGTTTACGAGTCAGCCTGGGTTCAAGAGAACAGCTGGATGGCCCCCGAGCTTCTGGAGGCCCTGGGGATGGAGGGGAAGGTGTTCTACTGGAGGGTCTGCGCGAGGGACAATGCGGGCAACCTCGGTGAGAACTGCCAGAGCCAGTGGTTCAGGGTGGACAACGTGGCGCCCTCCCAGGTACAGCTCCTCTACCCGGAGAACGGCTCCTGCGTGCAGGAGGGGAGCGTGACGCTCAGGTGGTACTCGGCCACGGACGGGGGCTCCGGCGTGGCGGGCTACTGGATCCAAGTCTACTCCGGTCCCTCCCTTCTCTGCGAGAACTTCGTGACGGAGAACCAGCACACCCTCAGCCTGGGAGCGGGGGAGTTCCTCTGGAGGGTGAGGGCCCTGGACGCGGTGGGGAATGCCGGTCCCTGGTCCGAGAACCGATTCTTCCGTACCGCGGGATGGAGATCCCTGGAAGCTTGGACGTGGACCGCGGGAAGCCCGCCGGGGTGGAGGGAGCTGGAGGCCCTGACGGTTTCTGCGGCTTCCCGAGCCCTGTGGGCTACCTTGGAGAGCTGGACGGGAACCCTCTCTTCCCCTTCTTCCTGGCACCTGCTGGAGGGCTGGGCGGGGAATCTGGCTCCGGCCTCCTGGTCCCTCCTTGAGGGCTGGTCGGGAGGGTTGGGAACGGTGGAGGTGGGATGGTGGATGCTGGAGGCCAGGAGCTCCGCGGCCGCCTCTCCCGCCCTCTGGGCCCCGCTGGACTCTTGGTTCCACCTCCTCCCCGCCCCCGGGGAATGGGGGGTGCTGGAGGGTGGCACCTTCACCTCAGGGGCCCCCGTGCCGGCTCCCCTCCCCCTCCTTCCCGAGAATGCCCTGAACACCAGCGACAGCACCCCGACCCTCACCTGGGAGAACCTCCAGCCCGCGGACAACTTCGAGCTGCAGGTGGACAACGATCCGGGGTTCTCGGGTCCCGAGGTCCAGGTGAGCGTGGTTGAGAACTCCTACACGCCCACCACCCCTCTCCCCGACAACCTCTACCGCTGGAGGGTCAGGGCCTGGAGGTCCGGGGTGAGCTCTTCCTGGTCCGAGGTCAGGACCTTTAGGGTGGACACCCTTCCCCCGGCCAGGCCCTCTCCCCTCTCCCCGGCCGCGGGGGAGAACGTGGGGGACTGCACTCCCGTCCTTAGGTGGCAGGCCCCCCCGGAGAACTCCTATCCCCTCAGGTACTACGTGGAGGTCTCCCCCGACAAGGTGAACATAGCGGAGAGCCGCTGGGTGGAGGGGGAGAACGTCGAGCTCTCCTTCAAGGAGGACGGGATCTGGTGGTGGAGGGTCCTGGCCGTGGACAACGCGGGCAACCAGGGCCCATTCACCGAGTGGAGGAAGTTCAGGGTGGACACCCTTCCGCCCTCCTCCCCTCCCCTCCTCTCCCCCGAAAACGACAGGTGGGTTCAGACCTCCCCCGTCCTCTCCTGGGGGGCGGTGGAGGAGAACTCCCTGCCCCTCACCTACCAGCTGGTGATCCTCTACTACCCCAGCCTGATGGTTAGGGAGAACCTCTGGACGGGCTCCACCTCCTTCACCACCCTCCTGGACGAGGGGAGGTACCTGTGGAGGGTGAGGGTAAGGGACAACGCGGGCAACCTGGGCCCCTGGTCGGAGGAGCGCCTCTTCGGGGTGGACAACACTCCCCCCTCCCCCGCCCAGCCCCTCCGCCCCGAGAACGGTTCCTTCCTGAACCTGGGTCCCGTGCAGCTGAGCTGGCTCGCCTCCACGGACTCCCCCTCAGGGGTGAGGGGCTACCACCTGCAGGTGGGTGAGAACCAGGACCTGTCCTCCCTCCTCTACGAGAACGAGAACGTGGGGGACAACGGCTACACCTGGGTGCCCCCCGGACCGGGGATCTACAGCTGGCGCGTGAGGGCCCTGGACCTGGCCGGGAACGCGAGCGAATGGTCGGGGATCCGCTGGTTCAGGGCCTGCAGGTGGGAGAGGCTGGAGGGGTGGTCCTGGGAGGGAAGGGCCCCCTCGGGCTGGTTGGAGATGGAGGGATGGGTGGAGGGGCTCTCCTCCCCCTCGGGATGGCGCGGGCTGGAGGGCTGGGGAGGGGGGACGGAGGCCCCCTTCGCGGGCTGGAGCAGGCTGGAGGGATGGGCGGGAGGGGTGGAGGCCCTCACGGGGAGGTGGGTGGAGCTGGAGGGCTGGAGGGAGTTCCTGCCCTCGGTGGTGGTGG